>NZ_JBSFHA010000219.1:0-1119 GCF_053596855.1 Streptomyces sp. NPDC001617 | reverse complement strand
CCTCGAAGGAACGCCAGCCGAAGACGACCTCGTCGCCGGGGCCGACGACCGTGTGCAGCAGCTGTCCGCAGACCTCGGAGGAGCCGGCGCCCACCGCGATCCGTTCCGGATCGACCCCGTGGCGCGCCGCCAGGGCCTGGACGAGGTCGGAGGCGTTCAGATCGGGATACCGCGACACGCCGCCCGCCGCCTCCGCGAGGGTTGCGGCCACCCCGGGCAGCAGCCCGAAGGGCGATTCGTTGCTGGCGAGAACGATGGCCCCGGGCAGTTTGCGGCCCGGGACGTAGGCGGGCAGTTGAGACAGGGACGCACGGACACGCACCATGCTGGACTCGCTTCTGCAGCGCTGAGGCCCGAGGTCATGCCGTCGGGCACTTGACAGGCAAAGCGTGATGAGCGGACGACAAGCGCTCAACTGTTTAGCGAATTCCGCGACGGATCGCCGGAAGCGGCTCACCGACCGGCAAACCGTCTCGTACAGCCCGCTTCGGAGCCATCGGCACGAGACGGACGGCGGCGCCATGCTCCGGGCGCCGGGCCGGTTCCCGGTCACGACAGTCCAGGTCTTCGGCGGCGCGGGCTACACCCGGGTCCTGCGGCCCGGGTTCGAGCAGCCCGAGCGTATGCAGCGGTTCCAGGCGATGGAGACAGTCCGCGATGTCCACACCAGTGGCGCGGGACAGCAGCCTGAGGTCGACGTCGCGGCCGATGAGCGCGGCCACCCGCAGCAGGTCGCGGGCGCGGTCGTCGAGCCCGGCCATCCGGTCGCGGACGACGTCATGGACGGTGGCGGGGACCCCGGCCGATGCGGACGTGTTGCCGTCGTCATCGCCGAGCGAGGCGAGCCACACGGCTCTGGCCTGGGCACCTTCCGGTGCGTCGTCGAGAGAACGATCGCCTGGCTGCACGGCTTCCGCCGCCTGCGCATCCGCTGGGAGCGGCGTGACGACATTCACGAAGCATTCCTCGGCCTCGCCACCTGCCTCATCACCCACCGACACGTCCAGCGCCTTTGTTAGGACCTCTAAGAAGCCGTATCTCAACCGAACATCATCGCTTGATTTCCGCTGGTCTGGCATGGTCTAGCTCGGAATGAGGGAGGCATGCGGCGTCTTGTTT
>NZ_JBSFHA010000218.1:0-1146 GCF_053596855.1 Streptomyces sp. NPDC001617 | reverse complement strand
TGCTTCGGGGCTGCGTGGTTCGTAGAAGGTGCCGTCGCGGAGCATCGCGAAGAGCACGCTGATGCGGTGGCGGGCGAGGCGGAGGAGGGCCTGGGTGTGGGTCTTCCCTCGGCCTCGGCACTTGTCGTAGTAGGTGCGGGAGGCTGGATCATGCAGGGCGGCGAACGCGGAGAGGAACATGGCCCGTTTGAGCTGCCGGTTTCCGCTTCTGGGCGCGTGTTCGCCGTGGATCGAGGTCCCCGACGATTTGGTGGCGGGGGCGAGCCCGGCGTAGGAGGCGAGGTGGGCGGCGGTGGGGAAGCTGGTGCCGTCGCCGACGGTGACCAGCAGGACTGCGGCGGTCCTGACCGCGACCCCGGGCATCGAGGTCAGGACCTGGGAAAGAGGGTGGTCCTCCAGCAGGGCCTTGATCTGGGCTTCCAGAGCACGGCGTTGTTCGTGGACGGCGGCCAGGGACCGGGCCAGGGAGGGGATCACGACGTCGAGGGTGCCGGTCCCGGGAACGACGACGGTCTGTTCGTCGAGCGCGTCGAAGATCTCGTCGATCAGCCGCTGGGCCATGCGCGGGGCCTTGGGCCGGATCACTTCGACGAGTCTGTGGCGGCCGGCTTTGCGCAGGGCGGCCGGGGATCCGTAGCGTTCCAGCAGCCAGGTCACGGCCGGGTGGTCCAGGCGCGGGCCGAGGACGCGTTCCAGGCTGGGGTGGAATTGGGTGAGCAGGCCGCGTATCCGGTTGCTGGTGCGGGTGGCCTCGGCGGCGAGGTCCTGGTCGAAGCCGACCAGCACGGTCAGTTCGGCGGTGATCTCGTCGGTCAGTTCCAGGGAGCGCAGGGTGTGCGGCATGGTGCGGGCCGCGTCCGCGATCACCGCGGCGTCCTTGGCGTCGGTCTTGGCCTCGCCCGGGTAGAGGTCGGCGATCCGGCGCATGGCGAGTCCGGGCAGGTAGGCGACCCTGCAGCCCGCGTCCCGGGCAACGGTGAGCGGGAGGGCGCCGATGGAGGCGGGCTGGTCCACGATCACCAGGACGGTGCCGAACTTGGCTGTCAGCTTGTCGAAGACGGCCCGCAGTTTCGGCTCGCTGTTGGGCAGCTGCTTGTCGAGGACCTTCTTCCCGGCCGGGGTGAGCCCGTGGCCGTGGTGAGCGGT
>NZ_JBSFHA010000217.1:0-1174 GCF_053596855.1 Streptomyces sp. NPDC001617 | reverse complement strand
TACTCAGGTTGAATCGGGGATGTCCGGGCTGTGGTGACGGGTCGTGATCCCTGCGGTACGACGTCTTCATGCGGTATGCGCAAGGGGGCGGGCTGACGCCTGCCGGGCAGGTGAAGAGGGAGGCCGTGCGCCTGGAGGCGGCCAAGTGGTTCGAGGCCGGGGCGGGCACGGCGCGGATCGCGGCCGAGTTACGGGTGACGGACCGGTCGGTGCGCCGGTGGCGGGCGGCCTGGCGGCGGGGCGGTGCCGGAGCGTTGGCGTCGGCGGGGCCGATGGCGGTGGAGCGGTTGTCGCCGGTGCAGTGGCGGCGGCTGGAGGCGGAGTTGAAGCGGGGCCCGCTGGCGCACGGCTTCGACGATGAGGCGCAGGGCTGGACGCTGAAGCGGGTGAAGCTGCTGATCGGCCGGCTGTTCCACGTCGGCTACACGGTCCAGGGCGTGTGGCGGCTGCTGAAGCGGCACGGCTGGAGCTGCCAGGTGCCCGTGCGGCGGGCGCTGGAGCGGGACGAGGCGGCGATTGAGGTGTGGAAGGCCGAGGTGTGGCCGCGGGTAAAAGTACCGCGCACGACCTGGGCGCCCACATCTGTTTCGCGGACGAGTCCGGTCAGTCGCTGATCCCGCCGAAGGGCCGGACCTGGGCGCCGCGCGGGGCCAGACCTGTGGTGCGGGTGGCGGGACGGCGCGGCGGCCGGGTCAACATCGCCGGCGCGGTGTGTTTCAAGCCCGGCCACCGGCCTCGGATGTTCTTCAAGCTGCATGTGAACCGCGGCCGCAGGGGCGAGCCGAAGACCTTCGCCTGGAACGACTACCGGGACTTCATCCGCATGGTGCACCTGCAGCTCGGAACCCCGGTGGTGTGGGTCTGGGACAACTTGAGCGTGCATCTCCAGCAAGAGCTCTTCGACTTCGAGGCGGAGCACAAGGACTGGCTGGTCATCTTCCATCTGCCGCCGTACGCACCGGAGATCAACCCGCAGGAAGGTATCTGGAGCCTGCTCAAGCGGGCCCTGGCCGACTTCGCCGCAGCCGATCTCGCGCACCTGACCCGCGTCATCAAGCGGAAACTGAAGAAGATCCAGTACCGGCCGCACCTGATCACAGGCTGCCTGCCGACCACCGGCCTGGACCTTCAGGGCCTGATCGAGACACCGGACATCACGGATTCAACCTGAGTA
>NZ_JBSFHA010000216.1:0-1231 GCF_053596855.1 Streptomyces sp. NPDC001617 | reverse complement strand
CACCCAGGGCGGGAGGCTCGGCGCCGTTGCCGGACCAGGGCGCGATGCCACCGGACAGCAGGCCGGACGCGTCTGATCCGCCCTCGTCCTTCGGCATGCCTCCGGCGCCCGGTGCCATGGGCATGAAGGGCATCCCCGCACCGGCCCCCTCCGGCAGTCCCGACGACGGCACACCCGCACTGGGCATGCTGCCCAGCGGGGGCAGTCCGTCGACGGAGCCAGGCAGCGCCCCGTCCGGCAGCGGTGTCACCAGTCCGGGCCCACCCGTGGCCGTACCCGGTACGGGGGAGATGTCACCCAGGGCGGGAGGCTCGGCACCAGCGCCCGACCAGGGCGCGATGCCACCGGACAGCAGGCCGGACGCGTCCGATCCGCCCTCGTCCTTCGGCATACCCCCAGCTCCGGGTGCTATCGGCATGAAGGGCATCCCCGCCCCGGCCCCCTCCGGCACCCCCGACGACGGCAGACTCGAACCGGGAGTGCTACCAAGCGGGGGCAGTCCGTCGACGGAGCCGGGCAGCGCCCCGCCCGGCAACGCCGTCCCGCTCGTCGGCGGACTCGACGCGAGGGACGTGGGATCGAGAGCCGTAGGGATGCCGCCGGCCGGCAGGCCCACGCCACCCGCGCCGACACCGCTCGCGCTGGGCGCGCCTGTGCCGCCGCCGTTGTCCAGCAGATCCGGCGGCATCGGCGACGGAGAGCCCAGTTGGGGCGGGACACCGCCGCCCGCGGGGTCCTTGCGCCGGTTCGACAAGCTGGTCGGCAGCGGCGGCATCGCACCGATGGAGCCCGTCGTCGGGGACAGTCCCCCACCGCCGGACGGGCTGGTCCCGAGCGACGCGGGATCGATACCCGTGGGGCTGCCAAGACTGCTCCCGTCGCCGCCGTTGTTCAACAGATCCGACGGCATCGGCGACGGCGAGCCAAGGGACGGAGACAAGGACGTGTTCGGGGCCCCGCCGGGTGCGGTCGGCAACGTTCCATCGAGAACGGAACCGGGATTGAGGGCCGCGTGCATCGCGGGGTCCGCTGTCAGGGGGGCCGGTGTGGGGGACGACAGGGAGCTGCCCGGCGGCGTCGCCAGCGACGGATTTTCCACCGGTGAGCCCACCGGACCCACCGGACTGGGCCCGCCCGTGTTCAGGTTCGGACTGCCCAGCGGATCCCCTGGACTCGCACCACCCGGAAGCGTGGGTGTCACCGGACTGGGCCCGCCTGTGTTCAGGTTCGG
>NZ_JBSFHA010000214.1:0-1314 GCF_053596855.1 Streptomyces sp. NPDC001617 | reverse complement strand
GGCAGGCTGGACGGTCTGCCGGACGCTCCCACCGGCAGGCTGGACGGTCTGCCGGACGCTCCCACCGGCAGGCTGGACGGTCTGCCCGACGTGCCCGACGTGCCCGCCGGCAGGCCGCAGTCCCTGCCGAGCACCCACACCGTCGAGCCCGACGCCCTGCCGAGTGCGCGGGCCACCCGGCCCGAGCCGTCGACCACCGGCCGGCCCGAACCGCTGTCGCGCACGGCGGGCGACAACGGCCGGCCCGACGCCACGGTCCCGTCCGAGCCGCGTGCCGACGGGGACGAGCCGCGTGTGCCGCTGTCCGACGAGGCGGCCGACCGGATCGCCTCCGAGATCGAGGGCCTGCCCAGCGCACCGGTGAGTCCTTTGGCGCGTCCGGGCGACACTCCGGCCACCCAGGGGCACCCGGAGACGTCCCCGCAGGGGCGGCCGGCGCGTGTCGAGCCCTCCGCAGCCCGGCCCGGCGCAGACGTCACCCAGGCCCAGCGTTCCCGCCCGGCTGCCGAGACGGAGTTGCCGTCGGCGCCGGCGTCCGGGCCGCGCGTCGACCGGGCGACCATGCCCTCGCGTGTCCCGCAGGTCTCCGACCTCGAGAGGACCCTGGCGGAGATCGAGCACCAGGACGCGGCCCCGACGCCCGCCCACGACACGCCGGCGACCTCGCCCGAGCACACCGCCGCACCGACGGAACCGACCACCGCCGGGCGGCCCGAGGAACACGTCGCCCCGTCCACGGCCACACCGGTGCACGACGACACAGCCGAAGACCCGGCCTCGGGGGACACCGCCCGGACGCCGCGTACGGCCGAGGCCTCGTCGCCCTCCGTCGCTGTGCCGAAGCCGGTGACTCCGGAAGTCCCGGCTCCGCCGCAGCTCCAGGTTCCGGTACCGCCGCAGTCGCCGACCTTCACGCAGACGCCGGCCCAGGCGGTCACGCAGGAGGCAGAGGAGGCGGCGGCCACGACGGTGAGCGAGCCCGGGCAGCGTCCCGAGTCCCCGGCGCCGACCGCCACGGCACAACAGCCTGCGGTGCCGGCGCAGGCGACTTCGCGGACCGCCGGGCGGCCCGTGTCACCGGAGGGCTCTTCGCAGCCGCAGCCCGGGACGAAGGTGCCGGAACCGGGGCCCGAGCAGGCGCCGCCGTCGCAACGTCAGCAGTCGCGTCCCGACCCGGAAACCGACGCCTCCCCGAACCAGCGGCCCGGCGGGGCGGCCGCCATGACGGAGGCCGAAGCGGCCTCTGCGGCACGGTCCCGGCAACAGGCCGACGGGACGCGCCCGGCGGTGACGGAGGCCGAAGCGCTTTCTGCG
>NZ_JBSFHA010000213.1:0-1344 GCF_053596855.1 Streptomyces sp. NPDC001617 | reverse complement strand
CAGGGCTTGATCAAGTTCCCTGAGCGTCCGGGTTGGTGATGCCCAGGAGCGGGAGGGTTCGTTCGGGCTGATCGCGGATTGCGCGGGTGGTCTTGGCGATGTTGACTGCTCCGAGGGTTTTGAGCAGGCCGATGGCGAGGTTGCGGAAGGTGGCCATGGCGCGGGGTGCGGTGCCGGTGTGGAGGGTGGAGGCGTCCTCGGCGTAGGTCACGTCTCTCACGTGGTGCAGGGCCTCGACGGCCCAGTGGCCGCGGACGGCGGCGGCGAGTTCGGCCGGGGTGGTCTGGTGGGCGTCGAGGCTGGTGACGGCGTAGATGGTCTCGCGGCTCTCGCGCTCGCCGGTCTGTTTGCGGCGTCGGTGGACGCGGAGGGCGAGGCGGCCGTGGGGGAAGGCGATCCCGCCGAGTTCGTCGGCGATGCCGCAGGTCTTGATCGAGCGGGACTCCCGGCGGCCGTGTCCGGCAGAGGAAGCGGTGTGCTGGACGGCGATGTCAGGCCAGGGCAGGGCGGCGAGCTGCCGGTGGGCGGTCGGCTGATTCCGCTTGATCATGGCGATGTAGTGGGCGTTCTTCGTCTCGACCAGCCAGGTGACGTTCGCCTTGACCGAGTGCAGGGCGTCGAAGGTGACGACGGTGCCGGTCAGGTCCAGCGGTTCGAGCAGGGGCCGGAAGTGCGCGGTCTCGTTCGTCTTGGTTCCGACCTCGGCCTGGGCGAGGGTCAGGGCCCGGTGGTGAGTGACGGCGGAGAGCAGGTGTCTGCGGCTGGCGGACAGGCGGGCCGATCCCCGCAGTGACTTGCCGTCGACGGCGATCACCTGTCGTTTCCCCGGGACTGTTCCCGCGGTGTTCCGGGCGGTGAGGTAGGCGCCGACCGCTTGGTCCAGGGCGTCACCGTCGACGGCCGCGAGCACGCGGCCGATCGTGGTACGCGAGGGGGCACGGCGCCACCTGAGCGGATGCCGGCGGACTCCGACGGCCGTCAGCACGGTGTCCGAGGCCCGTGCCGCCCACTCGGCGATCTCATCCACACTCCTCATTCCGGAGACGGCCGCGCAGGCACAGACGAGGAGGATCGCGGTCAGCGAGTACCAGCGGCCCCGCCTCGCCCGCGGGTCGGGCACCCGCTCCAGAAAGGGCCGCAGGTCAGCGACTTGACTGGCATCCAGCGGACCCAGCTTCACCAGCACCGGCGGGATGAGAGAAGATGCAGCGGCAGGCACGGGCCACCTCATGATCGTTGAGCTTCGACACCCCAATGATCACGAAGCCCGTGCCTGCTCTGCTATGCACCCCAACCGGTCACGGCCCGACCAACCGCCCGACCCCGGAACTCGCCCAAGCCCTG
>NZ_JBSFHA010000212.1:0-1351 GCF_053596855.1 Streptomyces sp. NPDC001617 | reverse complement strand
AGTGGGCGTTAAGTCCGATCTTCCTCGGTTCGTGATCGCTCGATCGAGGTACTGATCGCCGGGCAGGCCATCCGCTGGGCATGTGCATGCTGAGATGCGGGCATGGAGCGAGAGCCGTATCCCAGCGACTTAGCGGACGAGCAGTGGGCGTTGATCGAGCCGATGATCACGGCCTGGAAACAGGACCGGGTGGCACGGTCAGCGACCGGAGATCCCGGATCCTGCGATCTGCGGGAGGTCGTGAACGCGATCTTCTACCAGAACCGGACGGGCTGCCAGTGGCGCTACCTGCCCCATGACCTGCCGGCCTGGTCGGCGGTGTTCTACTACTTCGGCCTGTGGCGCCAGGACGGCCTTGACCAGCGAATCCAGGAACTCCTGCGCTGCCAGGTACGGGAGAAGGCCCGGCGATTAGAGGACCCGTCCCTCGTGATCATCGACACCCAGTCCGTCCGCGCGGCCGCCGGTGTCCCGAAGACCACGACGGGACTGGACGCCAACAAGAAGGTCTCGGGCCGCAAGCGGGGACTGGCCGTCGACGTCCTGGGGCTGATCATCGGCGTCGTCGTGCTGGCCGCATCCGCCCACGACAACGCCGCCGGCACCGCCCTGCTCGACCAGGCCGCCGAGCGGTGCGGGAACCGGCTGGAAAAGGCCCTGGTGGACCAGGGCTTCAAGGACGAAGTCCTCATCCATGGCGCTTTGCTGGACATCGACGTCGAGGTCGTCCGCCGCAACCCCGACGACCAGGGCAAAGGCTTCGTCCCGCAACCGAAAAGATGGATCGTGGAGCAGGTCAACGGCACGTTGATGCTGCACCGGCGTCTGGCCCGCGAGTACGACCACCGGCCCGACACCTCCGCCTCGCGGGTCTACTGGGCCTCGATCGCGAACATGACCCGCCGCCTCACCACACCGAGCCCGGCCTGGCGCGACACCCTCGAGCTGGCCGCGTGAACATCACCGAGCTCCTGAACAGCCTCCAGGTCCAGCACGACGAGAGCGCGGCCCGGGCCGGTGAACTACGCGACCAGATCGAGCAGTTGACCGCCGCCCTGGCCGAGACCGAAGCGCGACTCGCGGAGCTGATTATCACCCGGAAGGTCATCGCCGAACTCGCACCGGCTGGAGGCGAACCCGAACCGCCCGAGACGACCACCGCCTACCAGGCCATCGTGAACGCCTTCAACCAGCACCCCGACCAGGAATTCCGAGCCCGTGAGCTGCACGAACTCCTCGGCATGCCCACCGACGAGGCATCGGTCAACGTCACCCGTGCTCGTCTCGGACGACTCGTCCGCCAAGGCTTCCTCACCCAACCCGGACGAGGTCGCTACCAGAAACGGACTTA
>NZ_JBSFHA010000211.1:0-1437 GCF_053596855.1 Streptomyces sp. NPDC001617 | reverse complement strand
CTAGTAGTGCTCCGTTAGGTCTGTCTCGCGGTGCTGTTTGGGGGCATGGTCAGGGTGTGGACGCACATGAAGTGAACCGTGCTCGGGCGAAGTTGGCGTTATTCGTGGCGGATGTGTTCGCGTCGGTGCCGCGCAAGGACCAGCGGGCGAAGGGCGACTGCTATCTGCGCGGGCTGATGCTGGACGGGCGGCGGAAGTCGATCCAGCCGATGGCGGAGCGGCTGCCGGACGGCAACGAGCAGAACCTGCAGCAGTTCGTGAACCAGTCGACCTGGGATGCGGTGCCGGTGCGGCGGCGGATCGCGCAGCGCATGGTGCCGCAGATCGGCCCGGATGCCTGGGCGGTCGATGATGTGTCGTTCCCCAAGGACGGCCGGATGTCGGTGGCGGTCGCGCGCCAGTACTGCGGCGCTGTGGGCAAGCAGGCCAACTGCCAGGTCGCGGTGAGCGTGCACGCGGTCTCCGACACTGCCTCCTGTCCGCTGCAGTGGCGGTTGTTCGTGCCCGAGGAGTGGGCGCACGATCCGGTACGGCGGCAGAAGACCGGGATACCGCAGGAGGTGGGGCACCGGGAGAAGTGGCGCCTGGCCCTGGACACCATCGACGAGCTGGCCGGGTGGGGGCTGGTGGCGCCAGTGGTGGTGGCCGACGCCGGCTACGGGCAGAACGCCGACTTCCGCGACGGCCTGAGCGGGCGGGGCATCGGATATGTCGTGGCGGTCCGTTCGGACGTGACCGTCCACCCGCACGACGCGGAGCCCACCGCCCCGGCGTGGTCGGGCAACGGCCGTAAGCCGCAGCCCCGCTACCGGGACAAGCCGTCTGCGGTGGCCGCGCTGGCGGCCGGCCATGGGCGGCAGGCGTTCACCGAGGTGACCTGGCGTGAAGGCTCCCGCGGGCCGATGTGTTCGCGCTTCCTGGCACTGCGGGTGCGGCCGGCCGGGATCAGGGCCCGTCGCCTGGCCCAGGCCGCCGCCACTGCCGAGCAGGGCCACTGGGACGGTGTCCTGCCCGAGGTCACACTGCTGGTCGAATGGCCCCAGGACGCCGAAGCGCCCACCGACTACTGGCTGTCCAACCTGCCCGCCAATACCCCGCCGGCTGAACTGGTCCGCCTGGCCAAGATCCGCTGGCGCATCGAGCACGACTACCGGGAACTCAAGCACGGCCTCGGCCTGGACCACTTCGAGGGCCGTTCCTGGAACGGATGGCATCACCACGTCACCCTGGTCACCGCAGCCCACGCGTTCCTCACCGAACAGCGCCTGGCCCCAAAAGCCGATACAGCGGACTCACCCTCTACCAGATCCTCGACGCCGTCCAGGACCTGCTGAACTGCTGGACCGGCACCTGCACCACCTGCCACCGCCCCCTGCCCAGAACATCCACCACCGGCCAGAGCCCAAGAGCCAGAGCAACCTAACGGAGTCCTACTAG
>NZ_JBSFHA010000210.1:0-1455 GCF_053596855.1 Streptomyces sp. NPDC001617 | reverse complement strand
GGCCGCAGGGCCGCGAAGACCGCCCACAGCAGCGGGGCGAGCCAGGCCAGCGAGGTGAGGACGAGGAAGGTGTGCAGCAGGATCCGGGCGGGCCGGACGGGCGTGCGCTTCTTCGCGATGACAGCTGTGCTCACGCTTGCCGCTCCTTCCGGAAGGTCGCGATCAGGTACGGGATGATGACCGCGAGGGAGATCACCAGCAGGACGACGGCGATGGCGGAGCCGTAACCGATCCGGCTGGACTCGCCGATGATGTTGTTGGTGATCAGGATCGACAGCAGTTCGGTGCCCTGGGCGCCCTTGTTGAAGACGAAGACCAGGTCGAAGGCGCGCAGCGCCTCGATGATGGTGACCACCAGGACGACCGTGTTGGTGGGGCGCAGGGTGGGGAAGATGACGTTCTTGAACGTCTGCCACTCGTTCGCCCCGTCCAGCGAGGAGGCTTCCCGCAGGGAGGGGTCGACGCCCTTGAGGCCGGCCAGGTAGAGGATCATCATGTAGCCGGTGTGCCGCCAGGAGGCGGCGATGAGGACGGCCCACAGGTTGAGGTGCGGGTTGCCGATCCAGTCGATGTAGTGGCCGGGCTTGTTGGCCCCGATGAGGCTGTTGATCAGGCCGGTGTCGGGGTTGTAGACCAGCTGCCAGACGAACCCGGTGACCGCGAGGGAGACCACGACCGGGAGGAAGAACGCGGTCTGGTAGACCCGGGAGAAGCGGATGTTCTTGTCCAGCTGGACGGCGAGGAACAGGCCCATCGGCGTCGGGATCAGGATGAGCACGACGAACCAGATGATGTTGTGCTCTACCGCGGGCCAGAACTGCGGGTTGTCGGTGAAGAGCTGCTGGAAGTTGTCCAGCCCCACCCACTTGATGGAGTCGAAGCCGATGCCGTCCCAGCTGGTGAAGGCCAGGGCGATCGAGGCGAGGGCGGTGACCCAGACCAGGGCCACATGGAGGACCGTCGGCACGCCCGCCATGAAGGCGAGCGTGATGCGGTCACGACGGGTCAGCAGACGCTTGTGGCCCTGCGGGACCCGCTTGACAGGCGCGTGGCCCGGAGGCGGCACGGCGGCCGCCTCCGGGCTCTTCGGGGAGGTGTCGATGCTCAAGTCAGCTGCTCGGATCAGGACGACGCGAAGATCGTCTTCTTCTGGCGCTCGATCGAGGACAGCAGGCTGTCGACGCCCTTCGGGTTCTGCAGGAACTTCTGCAGACCCGGCTGCATCACCGTGGAGGTGAAGTCCGGGCGGGAGTCGCGGTCCATGAACTGGGTCAGGGACTTGGCGCTGCCGATCATCTCGAACGCCTTCTTCTGCAGCGCCGAGTAGGAGGCGGTGGAGGCCTTGTTGGAGGCGGCCACCACGCTCGGGTCGCCCTTGAGGTAGAGCTCCTCGGCCGCCGGGCTGCCCAGGTACTCCATCAGCTTCACGACACCGTCGTGGTTCTTCGGGGACTT
>NZ_JBSFHA010000209.1:0-1467 GCF_053596855.1 Streptomyces sp. NPDC001617 | reverse complement strand
CACCGCCATCACCACGTAGACGGGACGGTTCGCGACTTGCCCGTCCCTGATCTTGACGTTGATGGCATCGACGAACAAAACGGGGTAAACGCGGCGGTTTCCATCGGTGGTTGCGACACCCGAGAGGAGTCGGACCTATGCCTCGAGGTGGAGCCAACAGACTGCCGCTGACGGTGCCCAAGGAGTACTTCGAGCTGCGTAGAGGTGGCCTGAAAGGGGCAGCTGCTGCCCGCCGAGTGGGCGTATCCACCAGTGCGGGCTCGCTGTGGTTCATCAAGGCTGGACGCATGCTCTTGCCCGACAGGCCCATCGACGCCCGATACCTCACCCAGGACGACCGCATCGCGATCGCCGAGGGCCTGCGTGCCGGCCGTACGGCTGCGGTGATCGCCGAGGAAATCGGCAAGCACCGCTCCACCGTCTACCGCGAGATCTCCCGCGGCCGAGGCGGGCCCGAGGGCACCTACAACCCGTGGTGGTCCCACAACCAGGCCATCCTGCGGCGCCGTCGCCCCAAACCGGAGAAGCTCCGTGTCAACGCCGAGCTGCGCGCCTTCATCAACGACAAGCTCGGGCAGCGGTGGTCACCGCAGCAGATCACCCGTCACCTCGCCCGGAAGCGGCCCGGCAAGCCGACGATGAACGCCTGCCCGGAGACGATCTATCGCGCGCTCTACAGCGGACTGCTGGACAAACGCACCGCCCGACTGCGTACCCGCAGGACACGCCGCAAGAAGCAGCGCCGGGGCATACCCTCCAAGAACGCCATCCCGAACATGAGGCCGGTCCACACCCGGCCTCAAGAGGCTGAGGCCCGCCAACGGGCAGGGCACTGGGAGGGCGACCTGATCGTCGGCGAAGGCCAGGGGTCCGCCATCGGGACACTGGTCGACCGCGCCACCCGCTACGTGCGACTCATCCATCTGCCCGGCGGTTGGAAGGCTCCACAGGTCCGCGACGCACTCGTGGAGCAGACCGGCACCTGGCCCGCTTCCCTGCGGCGCACCCTCACCTGGGACCAAGGCCGAGAGCTCTACTACCACGAAGAAATAGAGGACTTGACCGGCTTCCGGATCTACTTCTGCGATCCGCACTCACCCTGGCAGCGTGGCACCAACGAGAACACGAACGGACTGCTGCGGGAGTACTTCCCCAAAGGCACCAGCCTCGCCCACTACACCCTCCGCGACCTCACGCAAGTCGAACAACAGCTGAACGAACGTCCCCGCCACGTCCTCGGAGACCGCACCCCGGCCGAGGCCATGAGACGCTGGTCGACAGACCTGGCCTACCGCTAATTCGCAACGATCAGTGGAAACCGCCCGCGGTCGAGAGGACGGCTCTGCCATTCGGCCATGCCGTCCATGACCTTGTCGGTGATGGTGGAGATGGTCTGCTTGGACACCTCCGCCCCGTAGACCTCGGCCAGGTGAGCCGCGATCTCCCCATGGGTGAGGCCCTTCGCCG
>NZ_JBSFHA010000208.1:0-1486 GCF_053596855.1 Streptomyces sp. NPDC001617 | reverse complement strand
AACACAGTGGACGCGAGCAACTGAGGACAAGCCCTCGGCCTATTAGTACCGGTCACCTCCACACGTTACCGTGCTTCCAGATCCGGCCTATCAACCCAGTCGTCTACTGGGAGCCTTACCCCATCAAGTGGGTGGGAGTCCTCATCTCGAAGCAGGCTTCCCGCTTAGATGCTTTCAGCGGTTATCCCTCCCGAACGTAGCCAACCAGCCATGCCCTTGGCAGAACAACTGGCACACCAGAGGTTCGTCCGTCCCGGTCCTCTCGTACTAGGGACAGCCCTTCTCAAGACTCCTACGCGCACAGCGGATAGGGACCGAACTGTCTCACGACGTTCTAAACCCAGCTCGCGTACCGCTTTAATGGGCGAACAGCCCAACCCTTGGGACCGACTCCAGCCCCAGGATGCGACGAGCCGACATCGAGGTGCCAAACCATCCCGTCGATATGGACTCTTGGGGAAGATCAGCCTGTTATCCCCGGGGTACCTTTTATCCGTTGAGCGACGGCGCTTCCACAAGCCACCGCCGGATCACTAGTCCCGACTTTCGTCCCTGCTCGACCCGTCGGTCTCACAGTCAAGCTCCCTTGTGCACTTACACTCAACACCTGATTGCCAACCAGGCTGAGGGAACCTTTGGGCGCCTCCGTTACTCTTTAGGAGGCAACCGCCCCAGTTAAACTACCCATCAGACACTGTCCCTGATCCGGATCACGGACCCAGGTTAGACATCCAGCACGACCAGACTGGTATTTCAACGACGACTCCCCCCGAACTGGCGTCCGGAGTTCACAGTCTCCCAGCTATCCTACACAAGCCGAACCGAACACCAATATCAAACTGTAGTAAAGGTCCCGGGGTCTTTCCGTCCTGCTGCGCGAAACGAGCATCTTTACTCGTAGTGCAATTTCACCGGGCCTATGGTTGAGACAGTCGAGAAGTCGTTACGCCATTCGTGCAGGTCGGAACTTACCCGACAAGGAATTTCGCTACCTTAGGATGGTTATAGTTACCACCGCCGTTTACTGGCGCTTAAGTTCTCAGCTTCGCACGCCCGAAAGCGCACTAACCGGTCCCCTTAACGTTCCAGCACCGGGCAGGCGTCAGTCCGTATACATCGCCTTACGGCTTCGCACGGACCTGTGTTTTTAGTAAACAGTCGCTTCTCGCTGGTCTCTGCGGCCACCCCCAGCTCGAACAGTAAATGCTCTCACCAGGCGTGGCCCCCCTTCTCCCGAAGTTACGGGGGCATTTTGCCGAGTTCCTTAACCATAGTTCACCCGAACGCCTCGGTATTCTCTACCTGACCACCTGAGTCGGTTTAGGGTACGGGCCGCCATGAAACTCGCTAGAGGCTTTTCTCGACAGCATAGGATCATCCACTTCACCACAATCGGCTCGGCATCAGGTCTCAGCCACAAGTACGACGGATTTACCTATCGCACGGCCTACACCCTTACCCCGGGACAACCACCGCCCGGGCTGGA
>NZ_JBSFHA010000207.1:0-1566 GCF_053596855.1 Streptomyces sp. NPDC001617 | reverse complement strand
CGTGGGTTCGAGTCCCACCCGCCCCACCTGCGCAGGTCTCTGACCTGCGGAAACGTTCATTTTTGGGTGTCGGATCGTCAACTTTGCCTGAACGGGCTGGATCCGCTGCTCGTGAGTTTGGGGTCGGGCGGCGCCCGGGGGAGCTTCAACCCATCTGACCTGCGGCGGAGTAGGTGATTGAGGGTGTCGTTCGCCGTCCGAGCGGCTGCCATTAGGCTCGATACCAAGTTTCAGGGGCCAGGCAGGGGCCGGGACGACGCGGCCGTGTCCAGGCCGACGGTTTCTCCGGGGCGATTAGTTGTCCCATTTGCTGATTGTGTGGCGCGGGTAGGGCGACGTCGGCTGGTCATCGCGCCGTCGCGGCATCCATCCGCCGCTGCTCGCGGACCGCGGCCTCGACGGCGCTCGGCGCGCGATGCCCCGCAGGCCGGTGCCGCCTGCGGGTCGGTCTTGGTGCCGGGTCCTCACCGGGGCGCTGTTCGGGTCGTTGCCTCGCGAATGACCTCGTCCTGCGTCACGGATGGGAGGTCTGCCAGCTGCGTTGCCGAGAGACTGCGACGCAAGGTCCGCAGATCCCGGAGAGGATGCCGCTCGCGTCTGCTGTGACTGCACCCGTTGACACTGCTGCCGGGGTGTTCGAGCGGGCAGCGGCCCGTCGAGGAAGGGGGACCCGCTCGGGCAGGCGGCTGGCGATGGCCTGGTTGCCTCCCGCCGGCATTCGACGGACGCCGGGCCCTGCCGACAGGCATGCGCCCTACCGCCGCACGCTGGCGCGCTCCGGGGAACCGCCTGCAAGCCGGAGATCCCGGGCCCGGGGAGCGAGAGGCGGCCGGACCCGGACCGCAGCTCAGCCGGCGTCGGGAGACGGTTTGCGGAGTGTGGTGGAGAAGACGAGAGCTGGATCAGTCGCAGCGCCCGCTCGGTGTCCCAGAGTCGGGGGGAGATCAGGGGCCGCTTTCGGCGCACAGTTCGTCCGGTGGGAGATCCGCCATGGTGGGCAGGACGCGCAGGACGTCGTCGAGCAGCGTGCCGAAGTGCTCGCCGACCGAATCTTCCCTGTTGGATCTACGTGTTGAAGCGGATCGAGCAAGGGTGGCTGCGTGCCGGGGTGGCGTAGGTATTGGGTGCCGAGGGACCGCCAGATCGAAAACCAACTTCTACGCCAGCAGCTCGCAGAGCGGTCCGCGGTCCGTACGCTGCCCACCCAGCCCCGTCCCGTTCTGGGCTGACCCAACGCGGTGGGCCTGCTCGGCGAAGTGCCGCCTTGAGCTGGTGTTATGGATGGGGTTTCGTTCTGTCCGTTGTCCAGTGCGGGCATGGGGCAGGGCCCTCCGGCGTGAAGGGCCCTGGACCAGTGGTGGCGTCGGTTCTGGCACTGTGCTCCGACGCGGTCGCGAACGCGTCGTCCAAGCTTTCGATGCTGCCCTGCGCGGTGATACGCAGGGCACCGTGTCCGGGATCGCCCGCGCCGCGAGCGCCGCCCGTCGCGGCCTCAAGCTCTTCTCTCAGCTGCTGGTTCTCCAAGGTGGTCCGTCGGATGTGGCAGGCGGCGAGTGCCGCCACCAG
>NZ_JBSFHA010000206.1:0-1583 GCF_053596855.1 Streptomyces sp. NPDC001617 | reverse complement strand
GCGGGGCATCAGCCCTATTGCCTTGTCTGGCCGTGACCTGGGATTTCTTGCGGATCGGGCGGGGTCTTCGGGCCTCGCCCTTTTTGGTGCCGGGGTGGGGCCGTCAGGCGGCCAGGGCACAGTCTGGGCACATGGGTTGTGATCAAGGCACTGACCTGGGCGGGGAACATTCCCCGCAACTGATGCTCGGCCCGTGCCGGTACTGCGCGTGCCTCGACTGAGGCCGGTGACGCGTTGTGCATTCAACATTGCCCATCGTCAGGGGCATGCGCCAGAATCGTCGGGCACTTGGCAAACCTCGCGCCACACATGATCCCGCAGGCTTCCGCGAACTGCTTGGGTGCCCGCTCTACGGGCAGCGTTGGCGGCGAGTGAGTTCCGTTGCGGGAAGGACACTGCTGTGGAGAGCGCCGCTGGTAGCGGGAAGCCGGGCGCCTTACGCGCTCCGCCATGCCGAGGATGCTGGAGAGGACGTCGAAGATGCCCTCGATCGTTGATACCTCCAGTTCGACGTCCCGGAGCGTGCGAATCCAACCCTGAATGATCGAGGGCTGGTTGAGGGACCGCAGCTCACGTCCGCCGAGGTGCTCAACGATGTGGTTGCGGACCGTCGCCTCGTAGCGGAGTGCGGCCGTCGGGCCGACGGAGTTCGCGTCGAGCCACTTCTGCGCGTAAGCACCGAGCGTCTGCTTCGTCTCGGCCGGGACGACGTAGGAGCCACGCCGGATCTCGACGTCGACGTCGTCGGCGCGGTTGTCCGCCTCGGCCTTCGTGTGGAAGTTCTCCTTGCGCTGATGGCCATCCAGGTCGCGGTAACGGACCTGCCAGCGCTTGCCGATGCCAAGGTCGGCGGTGGGGACCATCCGCTTCGTACGGCTCTTGTGTTCGCCGCACTCGGCCTCGGCGGGCTTGGGGTGGGACCTGTGCCAGCGGTCGTACACGTCAGCCAAGAAGGGCCTCCTGGATGGGGTTGTGAGTGTCGCGGTGGCCTGTGGTGTGGGGATCGGTATCGCCACACCTGCCAGTGCCCAGACGTTCGGCTCGTACAAGACCGAGGCGCAGTGCCTCGCGGCGAAGGCCGCGAGGGGCGGGAGGGGCGGGAGGGGCCTCGCCTGCACCTACATCGCCGAGACCGGATCAACGGCGTCGTGGGTGCTGTCCGGCAACCTCGGCGGCGGCTGATCACACCGCTCGAAGTCCGACGGAAGAGTCCCTGCCCGACACGATCAGGCCGAGGCTGCCAGGTCATGTCGTTGACCGCCGTTTCCTTGACCGCCGTCGACCGTCAAGGCTTCGATCGTGTGCCGGGTCCGTGACATCGTTCAAGGTCAAGTGGACTCGGAAGCTGACCTTCGTGACGGCCTCCTGGGCCGCGTTCATAGGCGAGTTGAAGCGCGGCCACCGCAACTGAGCGTTCCGGGAACCGGTCTTCGGCCGTGATCCCGCGTCACCGGGCCCTTGCCCACGAGGGTCCGGTGCGCCACGGCGCCCCGTTATGTTTTTTGCGGTCCTGCAAGAGGGCCGCTGGCCTCCGGGCCCGGCATGACTGTTGCCCCCTGTCGAACGGATGACCTGGGGGGTGG
>NZ_JBSFHA010000205.1:0-1651 GCF_053596855.1 Streptomyces sp. NPDC001617 | reverse complement strand
AGAAGCTGTATCTCAACCGATCATGGAACGTGCGGGTCGAACAGGTTTCCCGCTGGGGTGATCTTCCCGTTGTGCGCGCATGAAGACAGGGCCTCTCGGTAGCTCGGGGATGCGAATCTGACCGAGCAGTGCCGGGAGGCCCTGGTGTCGTTGTTGTACGCGTCCGAGCCCGTCCAGTTCAACTCGGCTGCACGATCGTGTGATTGCCTCGCGCACGTGTACGGCAATGCGGCCGACCATCCCGACCGGGAACGCCGGTATCCGTCGGACATGACGGACGCGGAGTGGGCGGCCATCCGGCCGTTGCTGCCGGTGCCGCCCTGGCTGAAGGGCAGGGGCGGGCAGCCCGAGGGCTACTGCCACCGCCAACTGCTGGACGCGATCCGCTACCTGGTCGCGGGCGGGATCTCGTGGCGGGCGATTCCCGCGGACTTCCCCGACTGGGCCCGGGTTTACGCCTTCTTCCGCCGCTGGCGCGAGCACGGGCTGATCACCGAGTTCCACGACCGGCTGCGCGGGAAGGTCCGTGAGCGCGAGGGCCGTGAGGCCGAGCCCACGGCGGGAATCATCGACGCGCAGTCGGTGCGGGCCGCCGCATCGGTGCCGGCCGCCTCACGCGGCTACGACGGCGGGAAGAAAGTGCCCGGGCGAAAGCGGCACATCGTGACCGACACGCTCGGTCTGCTCCTGGTCGTCTGTGTCACCGCCGCGAACATCGGTGACCGCGACGCCGCTACGGGCCTGCTGCAGCGGCTGCGCCGTCTGCACCGCGACATCACCCTCGTCTGGGCCGACGGTGGCTACACCGGCTCCCTCGTCGACTGGTGCCGGGACAAACTCGCGCTGACCTTGGAGATCGTCAAACGCACCGATGACATGACAGGGTTCGTGGTGCTGCCCAGGCGCTGGGTGGCAGAGCGCACGTTCGCGTGGCTGATGCATTCGCGCCGGCTGGCCCGGGACTACGAGACGTTGCCGGCCAGCAGCGAGGCGATGATCCGGTGGTCGATGATCACGCGGATGAGTCGGCGTCTGGCACGGCCACGGGCCGCCGCCCGGCACTGAACGCCCCCGACTCCTCCATGAGGAGCCACCCGCGCTCGGCCAGGCGCCGGGCCTTCGAGCGCACCCCCTCGACCTTCGCCGACGTTGTCTCCAAGCCCAGCCGAGCCGTGATCTCCCTGGCCTTCAGCGGCCCCTGGTCCGCAGGCTGCCACTCGTCGAGCACGCCCAGAATCCGCTGATAGTCCGGCGCCAGCACCGTCACCGGCAGTCCTTCGCGCCAAGGCGGCACGATCGAACCCGGCACCGGCGAGGGCGCGGTTTCCGCCTCCGCCTCGGTCACGGCGGTGGTCTCGGCAGCCGAGGCTGCCAAGGCCTCGACCAGCTCCTCCCGCGCGATCACCCGCCGGTCCAGCTCGATCTCCGCGGCCTCCAACACCCCAGCCAGCCGCGCAACTTCCTCCCGCAGACCCTCCACCCGCACCCGGGCTGCTGTCTCCCGCTCCTCCAGAATTCCCAGCACCGACGCCATCACGCACCCCCCGATCACGGAGCCGAAACAAGACGCCGCATGCCTCCCTCATTCCGAGCTAGACCATGCCAGACCAGCGGAAATCAAGCGATGATGTTCGGTTGAGATACGGCTTCT
>NZ_JBSFHA010000204.1:0-1752 GCF_053596855.1 Streptomyces sp. NPDC001617 | reverse complement strand
GGACGGTCGTGGTGCTCAGGTACTTCCACGACCTCTCGGACGACGAGATCGCGGCCGACCTGGACATCTCGCCGTCGACGGTGCGCTCCCAGCTCACCCGGGGGATCGAGAAGCTCAGAGGCCAGTTCCCCGCACTCTCCGCCCCTTCACCACGCCAGCCACAGGGAGGAACCCGATGAGTTGGCACGACGCAGGGCCTTCCGGCTGCACACCTTTCGAACAGGAACTGGTGAACGCCATGAACGACTACGCCGACTCCGCCGACGCGCCCGAGTTCGACGCGCCGGGGATCGTCCGCCGTACCCGCCGCCGGCGGGCGGTGGGCATCGCCGCGGTGGCCACCGCGCTCATCGTGGCGGGCGGGGGCACGGCCCTGGCCGCCATCTCCGGCCATACGACCCACAAGGCACGGCCGGCCGCGAGCGGTACGGCCGCCAAGAACGACGCCACCACCATGCTGCTGCTCTTCTCCGACGGCACGACCCTCCCGATCGACTTCGGGCACTGGGACCTCGACGGGGCCAAGGCGTACCTCCAGAAGAACCAGCAGAAGCTCGGCACCGTCACCGAGAAGGCCGCCCCGGGCTGCAAGCCGGGCCAGGTGATCGGCCTGTCCCCGCATGTCCCGAAGACCGCCCAGAAGGGCGACACGATCAGCTTCACCATCTGCGCCGGCTGATCCGGCCCGAGGGCTACGGCCGCCCTGCCCGGTAGCGCTGCCGGAAGGGGCGGAGGCGGGCCGTCGGCGGTGGGCCTCAGCGGCCCGGAACGCCGAACCGGCCGGTGCACGCCGGCTTCCCCGCCACCTCCGCGCACGCCTGTGCCCCGCGTGGGTCCGATGCGGCCAGCATCGGGCTGCTGTATCCGTCCGACCGGTGGCCCGGGTACTGGGCGGACAGCTCGTCCTGGCCCTGCCTGATCCAGATGTCCCGCGCGCCGCCGGTCCGGGTGCGCAGCTCGGACCAGACGGTGCCGCAGGACGGGGAGAACCGCAGCAGCACGGTCTCGGCGGCTCGGGTGACGCTGCTCTCCGTGCGTGCGTCCCGGTCGCAGGTCTCGGAGGCCGGCAGCTCCCCCTGACAGTCGCCGCCGTGACAGGAGGAGGCCGTCCGGGTCGCCGCGGCGGGGTCGGAGTCCAGTACGTCCGCGGCGCCGGCGGTCACCGCCACGGTCGCGGCCATGGTGGCGAGGGCGACGACGGCACGGCTCGGCCTGCGGAGGCGGCGGGGCCTTTCGGCTGGGGGCGGGACCGGCGGCTGTCTCACGGTGACCGCCCCGTCGGTCTGTGCCCGGGCCGCGGCGTCCCACAGGGCGAGCAGCGGGCCGGGATCGGCCTCCGCGAGCCGGCCGAGCGCCACGACCGCCGCCCGGGGCGGGAACTGCTCGCCGTTCAGATAACGGTGCCAGGTCGACTTGCTGAACGGGGTGACGGCGGCCAGCGCGGCCAGGCTGAGCCCCGTCCGCTGCCTGAGGGCACGCAGCCGCTCCGTCAGAAGCCGCCCTTCGTCCTGCGGCGCGTCGGGCGGCGGCTGCTCCTTGACCGTCACGTGGCTCTCCATCTCGCTCCCTCGCCGTGCCGTGGTGACCGCCCTGATGCGTTCCCGGCGGTGGGGCTCGGTCATGCCGTGATCACCGGAATATGAAGGGGAGTTGACCTGCGGTTACGCCACCTGGGGGAGGAGTGGCCGATCGACGGGGCGGTGGGGTTGCGCGGGGGGGCGCGGGGCCCCGGGCGGGCCCCCCCCCAGATAG
>NZ_JBSFHA010000203.1:0-2152 GCF_053596855.1 Streptomyces sp. NPDC001617 | reverse complement strand
ACGACTCGTCCGCCAAGGCTTCCTCACCCAACCCGGACGAGGTCGCTACCAGAAACGGACTTAACGTCCACTCAAAGCGTAACCTCCGGGCTCGCCGCCGCTGCGGCGAGCTGTTCTGCGGGTATCGCTTCAAGGTGACACGGCAGCGAGATCTCCTTATCGCATTGATTTATCTCAAATAGTGAATATGCGTACAGAAATGACGACCAATATTTCCTGCCGACCGGCTCCGGATACCTTCCGTCGCTCTAAGCTTGGCGTTTATCGTCCGTGGTCGAACATGGCCTCGAACTTGATGACGTTCTCGGCTGAGTGCCTGACGTGAGAGCGGCCTTCGTCTGATCCTGTGCTCCGTCACAGAGGCACTTGACCAGCACGAAGGCCGTAGCAATGAGTCTGCTGCATCGGGATGTCCCGCGAGATGCGTTTGCCGAACTGTCATGCTTCCGGACGGAGTTCTATGCCTGCCTGACCCAGCGGCCCGATGCCTTGTTCGAGCTGAGTGACGCCTTGCTGTGTGCGGACGGCCCGGTGAATACGTTGGTCGAGCTGTCCCTGGCGCCGGAGCATCGGCGTGGACATGCGGCGTTGTACGGCGGGCTCAACCACGGACGTCTGGATCTGTCCCGGCTGCGCAGGGCGCTGGCCGGACTGCCGCTTCCTCGGACGGCGGAGGGGCGGCTGGTCCTGGCGGTCGATGTGAGCAACTGGCTGCGGCCGGACGCGAATACGAGCCCGGACCGGCTGTTCTGCCACACCTATGGACGGGGAAGGGGCTCGGCCCAGATGATCCCCGGGTGGCCCTACTCCTTCGTCGCAGCTCTGGAGCAGGGTCGGACGTCGTGGACTGCCCTGCTGGACGTGGTCAGGCTGTGTCCGTGGGACGACATCATCACTGTCACCGCAACCCAGGTCCGGGAAGTGTTCCAGCGGCTGTACGTGGCAGGCCAGTGGCGGATCGGTGACCCACCCGTCCTGGTCCTCGTCGATGCCGGCTACGACGTGACCCGCCTGGCTCTCCTGCTTGCGGACCTGCCCGTCGAGTTGCTGGGCCGGATGCGTTCGGACCGCGTCCTCTGCTTTCCGCCCCCCTCCGCGACCGGCGGGCAAAGTCGGGCGCAAGCCCAAGCGTGGGGCGGAGTTCGCGTTCGAGGCGGCGGCCACTTGGCCGGTCCCGTCCGTCACCACGGTGACCGACACCACCCACTACGGGAAGGCCGTCGCCACTGCCTGGGACCGCCTGCACCCGCTGCTGGTCCGGCGTTCGGCCTGGACCGACTATCCCGAAGGCGAACTGCCCGTGATCGAAGGCACCATCATCCGTCTCCAGGTCGACCACCTCCGCGGAGATCGCAGCCCCAGACCTATCCGGCTGTGGTGGTCAGCCACTGCCACGACTGCCGGGGATGTGGACCGGCTCTGGCAGGCATTGCTGCGCAGATTCGATCTCGAGCACACCTTCAGGATGTTCAAGCAGACGCTGGGGTGGACCACTCCCCAACTCCGCGAGCCGGCCGCCGCCGACCGCTGGACCTGGCTCGTCATTGCTTCACACACCCAACTCCGCCTTGCCCGGCCCCTCGCAGAAGACCTCCGCAAACCCTGGGAACGGCCTCCACGCCAAGGGCGCCTCACACCCGCACGCGTCCGTCGGGGATTTCGCCGCCTCCACGGGAAAGCCCCTCAGCCGGCAGCGCACCGAAACTCACCACCGCAGGCCCCGGCCGGCCAACCGGAGTGAAGAACAAGCACCGTGCACGCGAGCACCCCGCCGGGAAACAGGACAAACCGAACCTCGCGACAGCCATCACAAGCAGCACAGCTGCATAAACGCCAAGCTAAGGCGGCAGGCCCCAGGATGTTCGGCTGATCCGACGGTGTCCAGGACGGTGAGTCCGAGACGGACGTCCAAGACGGTCATACCCGCCTTCGCATCGTGGGTCAGGTAGGTGTTCGTCAAGGACGTCAAGGCGTCCTCGACTGGTTGATCTGCGTCGCGGCAGCACAGCGCCATCAGGCAATCGGTGACGACCTGTTCCCACGGCTCGCCCGGCGCTGTTGAGTGGACGTTAAGTCCGTTTCTGGTAGCGACCTCGTCCGGGTTGGGTGAGGAAGCCTTGGCGGACGAGTCGTCCGAGACGAGCACGGGTGA
>NZ_JBSFHA010000202.1:0-2231 GCF_053596855.1 Streptomyces sp. NPDC001617 | reverse complement strand
GCGGGTCATCGGTGCCATAGCGATGCGGTTGGCGAGCGTCTTGCCGCTCAGGTCGATCGGGTCGAACGCGGTGGTCATGGCAGCTTCCTTCGAAGTATGGGTCGGGTGAAAGAGACAGGCGGCAGCACGTTCCCTGCGAGGTGGCGGGGAACTGGTGATCGGCAAGGCCAGGGGTGCCGCCGCCGGAAAACAGTCGTAGGCGTCAGCTGTGGCCGAAGGCCGCCGCGGTGGCCACGCACGAGAGCGATGTGCTCGCCGAGGTCACCGAACGCGGGCTGCTGACCAGGAACTTGCGGACCGTCAGCGCCCTGGCGGACCCGACGGTCCTCGAGCCGGTGATCGCCGGTGTGACCGAGGGCTCAAAGGGGCGGGCACTGTGTCGCCGGCCGGGCGCCTGTCCATGGGTGAGCGGGGCTGCCGCATGGACAGGCGTGACCGTGGGCCTCAAGCGGCTTCGAGGAAGGGGTAGTCGGTGTAGCCTTCCGCGCCCGGCCCGTAGAACAGTTCCGGCCGCGGCTCGTTCTCCGGGTGGCCACCCTGCCAGCGCTCGACCAGGTCGGGGTTGGCGATGAGAGCCCGGCCCACGGCCACGGCGTCGGCGTGGCCGGCCTCGATCTGCTGGAGCGCCTGCTCGCGGGTGGTCTGCCCCCCGAAGGGGCCGTTGTTGACGATCAGCTTGCCGTCGAAGCGGCGCCGCAGCTCCTGTACGAGGTCGCCGCCCGGCTCGGTGTGCAGTACGGAGAGGTAGGCCAGGCCCAGCGGGCGCAGTTGGTCCGTCAGGGTGCCGTAGGTGGCCAGGACGTCGTCCCGGTCGGTCTCGAAGACGTCCCCGAGGTCGACCTCCGGCGAGATCCGCAGTCCGACCCGCTCGGCACCGACGGCCTGGGCGACCGCCGTGACTACCTCGACGACGAAGCGGGCGCGGTTCTGCGGCGAGCCGCCGTATTCATCGGTGCGCTGATTGGCCGCCGGGGAGAGGAACTCCTGGAGCAGGTAGCCGTTGGCGCCGTGGATTTCCACGCCGTCCGCTCCCGCCTCGATGGCCCGGCGGGCCGCGGCGACGAAGTCCTCCAGGGCTGCCCGGATCTCTGCGGTGGTCATCGCTTCCGGTACGGGGTAGGGCTGCTCGCCCCTCTCGGTGAACGTCTTGTTGTTGATGGCGATCGCGCTGGGGGCGAGGATGCGGCGGCCGCCGTTGATGTCGGGGTGGGTGCCGCGGCCGGCGTGCATGATCTGCAGGACGATGCGGCCGCCCTCGGCGTGCACCGCCTCGAACACCCGCTGCCAGCCGGCCCCCTGCTCGTCGGTGGCGATGCCCGGCTCACCGACATACCCCTGCGACGCGTGGTCGGGGTAGGTGCCCTCGGTGATGATCATTCCGGCGCTCGCCCGCTGCCGGTAGTACTCGACCATCAGGTCCCCGGGAATGCCGGAGGAGCCAGCCCGGACCCGGGTCAGCGGTGCCATAACGATGCGGTTGGCGAGCTCGATCTTCCCGAGAGAGACGGGGGAGAAAAGCGACGGAACGGGCGAAGATTCTGAAATGTTGACAGTCATGGGTTTCTTTCTTTCTGCAATACGGAGGAGAACGGGATGAAGGCCTGCGACGCAGGGGGTCCACGCTGTCCCGGCGGAAGCGCGGATGCGGCCCTCGGGCAGGCGCGGGCCCGCTGACGGCGACGCGGTTCCACCACTTCGATCGGGGTGTGGGCGGCGAACACGCTGAGAGCCGCAGGCCGTCGGCGTCGGCGTCGACGCCGGTCAAGCGCAACTGACCGCCGCAGTAGGGGCGTTCGCTCCTTGCGCATGATCGGTAGTCAGCCAGGTGACGACGTCACGGGTGCCGCCGCCGGAGTCGGTACGGATCGGTGTCTGCAGGCCGCGCAGCGACCGACTCCCTCGACGCGCCCCCGCGAAGGACCGATACACGACTTCACCTGGAACGCGCTTGCGGCAGTGGCGGGAACAGCGATCTCAGCGCTCCTCATCCTCACCGGCCTGAGGCACTTCCGCCGGCCGATCGCCCATCGGACAGCCTGCTCCGCGAAAGCGCGGGTCTAGTTGAGCGGCACGTCCGCGACGGCCTTGAGGTGGCTGAACGTCTCGAGGGAGTACCGGCCGTGGTACCGGCCCATGCCGCTTTCGCCGACGCCGCCGAAAGGCAGGCCGGTCATGAGCAGCTGTATCACCGGCTGGCCCCAGGCGACGCCGCCGGAGGACGTCTCGTTCAC
>NZ_JBSFHA010000201.1:0-2301 GCF_053596855.1 Streptomyces sp. NPDC001617 | reverse complement strand
TCGTCGTTCCTCATGTACAACAAGGACGTCATGAAGGCGAAGGGCGTCACGGTGCCCGAGCACCCGACCTGGCAGCAGATCGCCGACATCGCGGCCAAGGTCGACGGCGCCGAGCCGGGCATGCGCGGCATCTGCCTGCGCGGGCTGGCCGGCTGGGGCGAGCTGGGTGCCCCGCTGACGAGTGTGGTCAACACCTTCGGCGGGACCTGGTTCACCAAGGACTGGAAGGCCCAGGTCAACAGCCCCGCCTTCAAGAAGGCCACCCACTTCTACGTCGACCTGGTCAGGAAGCACGGTGAGGCGGGCGCGGCGCAGTCCGGGTTCACCGAGTGCCTGAACGCGATGAGCCAGAAGAAGGTCGCGATGTGGTACGACGCGACCAGCGCCGCCGGCTCGCTGGAGGACCCCGCCTCCAGCAAGATCGCCGGGCATGTCGGCTACGCCTACGCGCCGACCGTCGCCACCCAGAGCAGCGGCTGGCTGTGGGCCTGGGCCTGGGCGATGCCCAAGACGACGAAGAACGCCGACGCGGCCTCGAAGTTCATGCTCTGGGCGTCCAGCAAGAAGTACGAGAGCCTGGTCGGCGCCAAGCTCGGCTGGGCGCGCGTCCCGGCCGGCAAGCGGACCAGCACCTACGCCATCCCGCAGTACCAGAAGGCCGCCGGCTCGTTCGGCGACATCACCCTGAAGTCCATCGAGGCGGCCGACCCGGCCAACCCCGGCGTCCAGCCCCGCCCGACCGTGGGCATCCAGTACGTGGCCATCCCCGAGTTCCAGGACCTGGGCACCAAGGTCACCCAGGAGATCTCCGCCGCCATCGCCGGCAAGACCACCGTGGACAAGGCACTCGACGACGGCCAGAGGCTCGCCGAGGACGTCGCCAAGAACTACCAGAAGTGACCCCCACCCGCCCGGCCGGCGCTCCCGCCGGCCGGGTGTCGCTTCCCCGACCCCGGCCGTCACCGGCGGAGGAACCCTTCATGACCACGCTCACCGCACCCCCCAAGACCGCACCACCCCCCGCCCGCCCGCGCACATCCACCCGCACGGCCACGTGGAGGCGGCGCATCCCGCTGCTGCCGGCGCTGGTCTTCACCATCGCCGTCACCCAACTGCCCTTCGTGGCCACCCTCGTCATCTCCACCCTGCAGTGGAACATCCTCAAGCCGGGCGACCGCCACTTCGTCGGCCTGTCCAACTTCACGTTCGTCTTCACCGACGAACGCCTGCGCACCGCCGTCCTCAACACCATCGTGCTGACCGCGTCGGTGGTCCTCATCAGCGTGGTCCTCGGCCTGGGCCTGGCGATGCTGCTCGACCGCCGCTTCCTCGGCCGCGGTCTGGCCCGCACCCTGCTCATCTCGCCGTTCCTGGTCATGCCGGTCGCGGCCGCCCTGCTGTGGAAGCACGCCCTCTACAACCCCGACTACGGCCTCCTCAACGGCACCCTCAACGCCGTATACCGGCTCTTCGGCGCCGCCAACGGCCCCACCCTCGACTGGGTCTCGACCTATCCGATGCCCGCGGTCGTCGTCTCGCTGGTCTGGCAGTGGACGCCGTTCATGATGCTCATCCTGCTGGCCGGCCTGCAGGCCCAGCCCGGCGACGTCCTGGAAGCCGCCACGATGGACGGCGCCTCCGCGATGGCGACCTTCCGCCACATCACCCTGCCGCACCTGCGCCAGTACATCGAACTGGGCGTCCTGCTCGGCACGATCTACATCGTGCAGACCTTCGACGCGGTCTACACCATCACCCAGGGCGGCCCCGGCTCCCAGACCACCAACCTGCCCTACGAGATCTACCTGACCATGTTCCGCACATACGAATACGGCCAGGCATCCGCCGCCGGCGTCGTCGTCGTCCTGGGCTCCATCGTGATCGCCACCTTCGCCCTGCGCACCGTCGCATCCCTGTTCCGCGAGGAGGTGTCCCGATGACCGCTCACGCGGCTGCCGCCGTTCCGGGAGCGAGGTTCAGGAAGTTCCTGCGCCGCAAGGACGACCCCAACTCCCCCCGCCTGTCCCCGCTGTGGACCTTCGTCGCCTGGCTGGCCACCCTCGCCTTCTTCGCCCCGGTCGCCTGGATGGTGCTCACCTCCTTCCACCAGGAAGCCGACGCGGCCACCAACCCGCCCACCCCCTTCGCACCACTCACCCTCGACCAGTACAAACTGCTCTTCAGCCGCGACATCACCCCCTATCTCCTCAACTCCGCCATGGCCAGCATCCTCTCCACGATCCTGGTGCTCGCCCTGGCGGTGCCTGCGGCCTACGCGCTGTCCATCAAACCGGTCCAGAA
>NZ_JBSFHA010000200.1:0-2307 GCF_053596855.1 Streptomyces sp. NPDC001617 | reverse complement strand
AGGGCGCCCCGCACGGCCTCGCGCTGACCCGTCAGGGCGTGCCGACGTACGAGCCCAACGAGGATGCCGCCAAGGGTGGTTACGTCCTGTTCGAGGCCGAGGGAGGCGACGCCCAGGTCATCCTGATCGCGACCGGCTCCGAGGTCCACGTCGCCGTCGAGGCGCGCGAGCGGCTCCAGGCCGACGGGGTGCCGACGCGGGTCGTGTCCATGCCGTCCGTGGAGTGGTTCGAGGAGCAGGACCAGGGGTACCGGGACAGCGTTCTGCCGCCGAACGTGAAGGCGCGGGTCGCGGTCGAGGCGGGTATCGGGCTCACCTGGCACAAGTACGTCGGGGACGCCGGTCGCATCGTTTCCCTGGAGCACTTCGGTGCTTCCGCCGACGGCAAGGTGCTCTTCCAGGAGTACGGCTTCACTGCCGAGAACGTGGCCGCCAAGGCCCGGGAATCCATCGCCGCCGCCCACCGCTGACGCTCACATACGACACGTAGGAGATGTAATTCCATGACAGACGCACTCAAGCGCCTCTCCGAGGAGGGCGTCGCGATCTGGCTGGACGACCTGTCGCGCAAGCGGATCACGTCCGGCAACCTCGCCGAGCTGATCGACCAGCAGCACGTCGTGGGCGTCACCACCAACCCGACGATCTTCCAGAAGGCGATCTCGTCCGGTGACGGCTACGACCAGCAGCTGTCGGACCTCGCCGCCCGCAAGGTCACCGTCGAAGAGGCCATCCGCATGATCACCACGGCGGACGTCCGCGATGCCGCCGACATCCTGCGCCCGGTCTTCGACGCCACCGACGGCCAGGACGGCAGGGTGTCGATCGAGGTCGACCCGCGCCTGGCCCACAACACCAAGGCGACCGTCGCCGAGGCCAAGCAGCTGGCCTGGCTGGTCGACCGCCCCAACACGCTCATCAAGATCCCGGCCACCAAGGCGGGTCTCCCGGCGATCACCGAGGTCATCGGCCTCGGCATCAGCGTCAACGTCACGCTGATCTTCTCGCTGGAGCGCTACCGCGAGGTCATGGACGCGTACCTCGCCGGCCTGGAGAAGGCCAAGGAGCGCGGCCTGGACCTGTCCCTGATCCGTTCGGTCGCGTCCTTCTTCGTCTCCCGCGTGGACACCGAGATCGACAAGCGGCTGGACGGCCTGGGCACCGACGAGGCCAAGGCGCTGCGCGGCAAGGCCGCCGTCGCCAACGCGCGTCTGGCCTACCAGGCGTACGAGGAGGTCTTCTCCTCGGCCCGCTGGAGCAAGCTGGAGAACGCGGGCGCCCGCACCCAGCGTCCGCTGTGGGCCTCCACCGGTGTGAAGGACCCGGCCTACAAGCCGACCCTGTACGTCGACGACCTGGTGGCCCCGAACACGGTCAACACCATGCCGGAGGCCACCCTCCAGGCCACCGAGGAGCACGGCTCGATCACCGGCAACACCGTCGCCGGCACCTACGAGCAGGCCCGCGCCGACATCGACGCCGTCGAGAAGCTCGGGATCTCGTACGACGACGTGGTGCAGCTCCTGGAGGACGAGGGCGTCGAGAAGTTCGAGGCGTCCTGGAACGACCTGCTCAAGTCGACCGAGGCGGAGCTGGAGCGCCTCGCCCCCTCGGAGGGCTGAGATCTTGGCGCCTTTTTCCGGTTCCGGAGCGAACCCGCTCCGTGACCCCGCCGACCGACGGCTCCCGCGTATCGCGGGGCCGTCGGGCCTGGTCATCTTCGGCGTCACGGGCGATTTGTCACGGAAGAAGCTCATGCCCGCCGTGTACGACCTCGCCAACCGGGGTCTGCTGCCGCCGGGCTTCTCGCTGGTGGGCTTCGCCCGCCGCGAGTGGGCGAACGAGGACTTCGCGGCCGAGGTCCACGACGCCGTCAAGGCGCACGCCCGTACGCCGTTCCGCGAGGAGGTCTGGCAGCAGCTCATCCAGGGGATGCGCTTCGTCCAGGGCACCTTCGACGACGACGACGCGTTCGAGCGGCTGCGCTCCACCATCGACGAGCTCGACAAGGCACAGGGCACGGGCGGCAACTTCGCCTTCTACCTGTCGGTGCCGCCGCGCTCCTTCCCGGTCGTCATCCAGCAGCTGAAGAAGCACGGCCTCGCCGACCAGAGCTCCGGCTCCTGGCGCCGCGCGGTCATCGAGAAGCCCTTCGGCCACGACCTGGAGTCGGCGAAGGAACTCAACGCGATCGTCCACGAGGTCTTCGCCCCGGACCAGGTCTTCCGGATCGACCACTACCTGGGCAAGGAGACCGTCCAGAACATCCTGGCGCTCCGCTTCGCCAACACCATGTTCGAGCCGATC
>NZ_JBSFHA010000199.1:0-2453 GCF_053596855.1 Streptomyces sp. NPDC001617 | reverse complement strand
CCACAACGACCACATCTACGCCGAGATCACCCTGCCCACCGACCCGGACGCCTACAACATCCACCCCGCCCTGCTCGACGCCACACTCCACGCCGCACTGCTGAGTCAGGTCCTGCCGAACGACGGCCGGGTGCGACTGCCGTACGCCTGGGAAGGCGCAACGCTGTACGCCTCCGGCGCCTCCGCGCTACGGGTGTCGGTGACGACCGTGGGGGACAACGCGCTACGGCTGCGCGCGGCGGACGGTGCCGGTATGCCGGTGGCAGAAGTGGCGTCGCTGGCCATGCTTCCGGCCGACCTTGCCGACCTCGGCTCTGCGGCCGTGAACCGGGACTCCCTGCTGCGCCTGGAATGGATACCCGCGCTGTCGGCGGACGCGGCACCGCCCACCGAGCTCTCGCTGCTCGGCCACGACTCGTTCGGCCTGTGCTCGGCGACGGCAGGCGGCGTCGACTGGCAAGAGTTCACCGAACTGTCCGCGATACCCGGCGACTCGTCCGACGTGGTCGTGTGCATCGAAGGTGACGGCACGACAGACGTCCCGGGAGCCGCCCGCACGGCGCTGTACCGTGTGCTCGATCTGGTCCAGGCATGGGTGTCCGACGACCGGTTCGCGGATGCACGGCTGGTCGTGGTGACCCGGCGTGCGGTGATGACCGGATACGGCGAGCCCGTACCGGACCTTTCCATCGCGCCTCTCTGGGGGCTGGTCCGCTCCGCACAGAGCGAGAATCCCGGCCGGCTGGTCCTGGCCGATGTGGACGACGATGACCGCTCGCTCGCCGTGCTGCCGTCCGTGCTGGCCGGTGACGCCACCCAGTTCGCCCTGCGTGACGGACATGTCGTGGTGCCGAGACTGGCCAGGGTGACATCCAAGAACCCACCACGGGACCCGGAAGGTGTGCCGTGGCGGTCGGACCCCAAGGGTCGTAGCGGGCCGGAGCCGTCGGCATGGTGGGACACCGACGGCACCGTGTTGATCACCGGCGGCACCGGAACTCTCGGCAGTCTGTTCGCCCGACACCTGGTCACGAAGCACGGGGTGCGGAACCTGTTGCTGGTCTCTCGGCGTGGGCCGGACACTCCTGGAGCCGCGGACCTGGTCGCCGAGTTGTCGGAGCTGGGCGCCGAGGTGACGGTGGCCGCGTGCGACGTGGCCGACCGGGCCGCGCTTTCCGCATTGCTCGCGGGAATCCCGGTGAATCAGCCGCTCACCGGCGTGGTTCACGCCGCAGGGACCCTGGATGACGGGCTGATCTCGGGGATGACGCCGGAAAGGCTCGACGCCGTGCTGGCGCCGAAGTTGGATGCGGCGTGGAACCTGCACGACCTGACCCGGGACCACGGGCTGTCCGCGTTCGTGCTGTTCTCCTCGATCATGGGCACGATCGGCAACGCAGGCCAGGGAAACTACGCCGCAGCGAACGTGTTCCTCGACGCGCTTGCCCAGTACCGCCGCGTCGCCGGGCTGCCGGCGACCTCGCTCGCGTGGGGTTTCTGGAGCGAGCGCAGCGAATTGACTGCTGACCTGGGTGACGTGGACATCGCTCGAATGGCACGCACCGGGCTGAAACCACTGCCGTCGGACGAAGGCGTCGCGCTGTTCGACGCGGCGCTCGCCGGCGGTGAGGTCACCGCGACCCTGGCTGCACTCGACCTCGACCGGCTGCGCGCGCGGGCCACGCAGACGAGTCTGCCGGAGGTGCTGCGTGGGCTGGTCCGGGCGCGGCGCACGGCGACCGCGGTCACGGCGACCGGCACGACGTTCGCCGACCGGCTGGCCGGCCGCCCGGCCGAGGACGTCAACCGCGAACTGCTCGACCTGGTGCGCTCCCACACCGCCACCGTGCTCGGCCATGCTGGTGCCGGTTCCGTACCGCCGGACGTCGCGTTCAGGGAACTCGGCCTCGACTCGCTGTCCGCAGTGGAGCTCCGTAAGCGGCTCAACGAGGTCACCGGGCTGAGGCTGTCGGCCACCGTCGTGTTCGACCACCCGACCCCGTCCACACTGGCTGCGCTCCTGCGCGAGGAACTGCTTGGCGCGAGCACTCAGGTCGTCACCCCGGCGGCCGCGGGGCCCGCCTCGACAGGCAACGATGAGCTGGTCGCTGTCGTCGGCATGGGTTGCCGATATCCCGGTGGCGCATCGTCGCCGGGAGATTTGTGGGACCTCGTGCAGTCGGGGCGGGATGCTATTGGAGGGCTGCCGCGCGATCGCGGCTGGGACTTGGACAACCTCTTCGACACGGACCCTGGACGGACAGGGAAAAGCTACGTAGACAAGGGTTACTTCCTCGACGACGCCGGGGAGTTCGACGCCGAGTTCTTCGGGATCTCACCGCGCGAGGCGCTGGCGATGCATCCGCAGCAGCGGTTGCTGCTGGAGACCATGTGGCAGACGTTGGAGGACGCCGGGATCGAGCCCGGTTCGCTGCGCGGCAGCAACACTGGCG
>NZ_JBSFHA010000198.1:0-2476 GCF_053596855.1 Streptomyces sp. NPDC001617 | reverse complement strand
CCAAAAGCACCGTTATTCAGGATCACCCATCTCCGCGACCGGTCCAAGGCCTCCGTGAACGAGCAGGCGTCGACCTTCGATCAGCGCTGAGCCCGCCCGAGCACGCGGCGTCTGCGTGACATGACCGCGCCCGACCTGCCACCCCGGTCGCCGGGCCGGCACGCCCCACACGGAATGCCTCGCCGTCTCAGGAGGAGCGTGACCCGCGCGAGCGCCGGAAACCACAGCCAACTCACCGGAGGACCACATGGGCACGTCGAGAAGTAGCTCGCAGCCCGCAGGACACATCGCCGTCGAGGGCCACGCCGGGGTGCTTGTCGCTCGTATCGACGGAGGCCCGCATGCGTTGTTCGATCCCGAGATCACCAAGCAACTGAAAGAGCTGGTCGATCGTGCGGACCGCGATCCGGACATCCGCGCGGTCGTCTTCACCGGTACGCATCCTGACCGCTTCTTGAGCCATTCCGATGTGCGCTGGCTACAGGAAGGGGGCACTGGATTCCCGCCGATCAACACGCGCATCGCCAAGCTCGTGGCGCGCACGGCGAGGCTCATCAACAGGGTGCCGGTTGTCAGAACGCTCGCGGGGATGACCCGGCTCAAGACACTTCTGCAGCTCGACAGCTTCCATGCCACCTTCCTGAAGATGAATGCAAGCGGCACCATCTTCGTCGCGGCACTCAACGGCTCGGCACTTGCCGTCGGCGCGGAACTGGCATTTGCCTGTGATCTGCGCATCATGGCAGACGGGGAGCACGTTATCGGCCTGACAGAAGTCCTGCTCGCACTGACACCGGGTGGCGGCGGCTCTCAGCGACTGCCTCGTCTGATCGGCAGGCAGCAGACGTTGGTCGCCGTTCTCGAAGGCAGGCCGTTCACGCCTGCGGAGGCTCTCTCGCTCGGTGCGGTCGACGAAGTGGTGCCACAGGAAAAGGTCCTCGCACGGTCGATCGAGCGCGCAGAGTATCTGAGCCTCCGCTCGAAGAAATCTCTCGGAGCCATCAAGCGATCCATCTACTTCGGCAGCTCCCTGTCGCTCGAGGACGGCTTGCAGCTCGAGCACGCCGAGTTCCTGGTCAGAGATCAATCGAAGGAAGCTCAGCGGCGGATGCTCGAATACATCGCCACCACGGACGCCACCGGCGAGCTCCCTCTGCTGAATCGTGACACGTACGCGCGAGCACTCGCCGCCGGGCGATTCGGAAGTAGCCCAAGCGAGTAGATCGAGTCGATGTGGTGATCCCGCCTTGATCGGCGGTTCATTGCCTCCCTCTGTGACAGCCTCGGTTGAGGCTGTCACAGGGCGGTTCGTGGAGTGATGTCCGTTGCCCGGTGAGGTTGGTGCAGGGCAGCTGGTCGCGGGGGGCTCGGTCGGCTACCGCTGCCTGGTGAAGTTGTCGGCGTCGGCCTGGTGAGGGCATCGAGCTTGACGAGGCCTTTGTCCGCCGTGACGTTCACGGCTGACGGCGTGCGCCGGTGCTCGACTGGTAGGCCGCCACACGATCCCACTCGCCTCGGAACTCGCTTGCGGCCTCTTGATCACCTTGATGGAATTACGATCGTAAGACAATGGCGTAGTCAATCACCGGGCGGAGCAGCTCCGGCCATCCACATTGGAGAAGCACGTGTCTTCCTCGAACGTCGAAACCCAAACGTCCACCACTGACTTGCACCAGTTCGCCGATGAGTTGATGAGGCAACTCAACCTGCGGGACGCCGACAGCGCGTTGGCCCCGTTCGCGCCGGACGCCCGCTTGTACGCCGCCGACGGCACCACCACCGGCGTCGAGGACAACCGCGCGGTGCTGGCGTCGGTCTTCGACGCGTTCCCCGACGTCACCTTCACGCCGGTCCGTGTCATCGCCGAGGACGATTGGTTCGCCATCGCCTTCATCTGGGCCGGCACGAGCACCCGGCCCTTCAACGGCACTCCCGCCACCGGCCGACCGATCAAGGTGCTGGAGTTCCGTATGTTCAAGGTGGTTGACGGGAAGATCACCGAGGCCTGGGGCCTCATCGACCTGGCGTCGCTCTTCGCCCAGTTGCAGCCCTGAGTGGGCGGTTCATAAGGTGGTGTCCGTTTCCTAGAGGTCCACGGCCTCGAGCAGGAGCCGGATGTTCACTGCGGATGGCTCGTCGAGCCACTGAGCCTCGTCGGCGATGATGAGCACCGGCCGTTCCTCGGCCAGCTCGCCGACGAGCTCAGTACGGCCACGCCGATCAGGAACCAGTCCTCCACATCGCCGCTCATGCCGAGCCTCGTTCAGGGGCTTGGCCTGCGGCTGCGGCTGCGGCTGCCTGCTGATCCGCTCGGTCACCGGCCACAGCAGTTCGTGCAGCGCGGCGAAGCCCAACTCCGACTTGAGACGAGTGCCGTGACATCTCAGTGGACGTTAAGTCCGTTTCTGGTAGCGACCTCGTCCGGGTTGGGTGAGGAAGCCTTGGCGGACGAGTCGTCCGAGACGAGCACGGGTGA
>NZ_JBSFHA010000197.1:0-2613 GCF_053596855.1 Streptomyces sp. NPDC001617 | reverse complement strand
GGCTTGTTCATGGGGTCGCCGACGGGAACTCAAGCGAGTTGCCTGACCTGTATGGCGAGGTCACCGATGTCCGGCATCCGATGGCGACGCCGGAGGCCGAGCCGTTGACGAGTCGGCGTGCGCTCCGGGAGCACTTCACGGTGCCGCCGGAAGTCCGGGAGTCCTTGCCGAAGAGGCGGGTCGTCGATGTCGTCGTTCACGAGACCGCCGATCCTGAAGTGATCGTCGCCGAGTTCGCCTACGAGTTCACGTTGCCGGACGACTCCATGGCCAAGGTGCCCTGCGTCTTCGTCATGCGTGTGCGGGACGGTCAGATCATCGAGTCACGCGACTACATCGACCCGATCCGTACGTACACGGCACGCGGGGACCTTGACCGCCTCATCGCGTCGTTGCGCAAGGGCGTTTCCTAACCCCGCGCTTTTCGAGGTGGGCCGTCCAAGAGTTGACCAGAAACACGGAAAGTGCTCTTGACCTGCAACGATAGGACTTGCTGAGGATCCTGTTCGCTGCGAGGAAAGAGCACTTTCCAGGTGAGAGAGCCTATCGCGTCCTACCCACGTGCCGTGTCCACGGTGACGGTCGGCAGGTGGTCTCGCAGGCCGGTGCGGTCCTGTTGGTGGAGACGGTCCGCAAGACCGGTCTTGACCGGGCGATATCCGCGGCACTGGCGCCCTGGCGGAAGCCACGGGCCGTCCACGATCCCGGGCGTCGACCACGGCCCGGGCGGCACCGGGGAACCCATCGCGGCCCTGCTCAGACCGGGCAACGCAGGCTCGAACACCTCCGCCGACCACATCACCGCGGCCCGTCAGGCCCTGGCCCAGTTGCCGAAGAAGTACAGGCGCGGGCGGCAGACCCTGATCCGTACCGACTCCTGCGGCGGCCCCCATGACTTCGTCGCCTGGCTCGCCCAGCGCGGACGATGGCTGTCCTACTCGGTCGGCATGGTGATCACCGACGCGATCCACCAGCACGTGCTGAAAGTCCCGGCATCGGCCTGGACTTCGGCCATCGAAGCGGACGGCGAGATCCGCGACGGGGCCTGGGCCGCCGAACTCGCCGGTGACGTCCTGGACGGCTGGCCGAAGGGCATGCGACTGATCGTCCGGAAGGAACGGCCGCATCCAGGAACGCAATTGAGGATCACGGACGCGGATGGCATGCGGCTGACCTGCTTTGCCACCAACACCACCGGGCGGCCGATCGCCGAACTCGAACTCCGTCACCGGCTGCGGGCCCGGGCCGAGGACCGGATCCGGGCCACCCGGACCACCGGCCTGCGCAACCTCCCCCTGCAGCACACCGACCAGAACCAGGTCTGGCTCGAGGTAGTGCAGATCGCGCTGGACCTCTTGGCCTGGATGTCGATGCTCGCGCTGACCGGCACGGCCAGATGCTGGGAGCCCCGCCGCCTGCGGCTCCGCCTGTTCACCACTGCCGGACAATTTTCCACCACCGGCCGCCGACGGATTCTCCGCCTCGCCCGTCACTGGCCCTGGAACAGCCACATCACCGCCGCCCTCGACCGGCTCGCCCAACTCCCGAACCCCGGCTGACCAGCAGACTCCCCGTCCCAACGAGCGGCACCACCGACCCGGAGCAGTGGAACCCGGCGCCGACCCGACACGTCAGCCGGGCCACCGGCCTGCCCCTCACCCACCGGCCAATGCGTGACGGCCTGCCGACTCCGTCGACAGACCGTCACGCAAGATCGAGGCTAGTGAAGATCACTTCGGTCTCTGATGGCGTGGACGTCGGAGCCGATACGGAAGATCACCATCACAAGCTCGAACGTGATCCGATACACGATAAGCCAGAGCAGTGCCACCAGAGGGCCGAAGACCAAGACCAGAATGCCCAGGCCCGCAGAGTCGTTGAAACCCACAATGATCCAGAAGACCCAGCTGATCCCGATGATGATCGTGATCAGCACGTAGGCGAATTTGACGACCTTGGGCGTGACGAAGGTAGTGAAACCGAAGTCGAACAGACCCGCAAAGAATCCCTTTGCGGGCGTCGGCCGCGGGCCGAGATGCCACGGCGGGGTGCCGAACCCCGGTGGCGGATAGGGCGGCGGTGGCGATCCGGGCGGGGGCGGAGCCGGGGTGTTCCCTGGAGAGGGGGCCGCCACGTCGCCAGGGACGGGCTCTGCCTGTCGGTGGCCGCATTCTGGGCAAAAGGCGTCGGCTGACGTTATCGATGCGCCGCAGTTATGGCAGTTCATACTTCCTGACATCATCCGTCACACTCCTCACGTCGCGGACCGGGCGGTGGTGGACAGCTACACCAGTCCGTAAGCCTTCGGCTCGGCCGGGTGCGTACGCGCCTGAAGCGGCCTGGGCGAAGATCTCGTGTGAAAGGTAAGGGCGTCACCCGGACTGGCTGGGGGCAGCTCAGTTCCTTTGATACTCATAGCCGCTGGATGTTGGCCGCGACGATGACGCCGCCGCGGACGGTGTAGGTGCCGGCGAAGTGGCGGTGTGTTCCGTCCGTCTGTGTCGCGTCGAGCTCGATCTCCACTTGGTCGCCGGCGACTGAGTGGGCGTTAAGTCCGATCTTCCTCGGTTCGTGATCGCTCGATCGAGGTACTGATCGCCGGGCAGGCCATCC
>NZ_JBSFHA010000196.1:0-2731 GCF_053596855.1 Streptomyces sp. NPDC001617 | reverse complement strand
CCCGGACGTAGGATGAAGGTGTGCGTAGGGAAGGTGTGCGCAAGGCTCTGCTCATGGCCGACGTGACGATCGGCATGGCCGCGTTGTTGGTCTGGTCGTGGCGTGCGTTCGGGCCCCGGAGCGCTCGGTTCGCGTTCCTCATCGTCTGCCTTCCGTTGATCTGGTTCGGCCTGCTTTGGCGAGTCCTCGTACTGCGGCGGCCCGTGCTGCGGCTGCCCGCCCGCGTGCACGCGTTGCGTGCCGTCGAGCGCGACGGGCGCGTGTACGAACTACTCGGCGTCCGGGTGGCCAAGTGGCTGCTGCGCCGCGGCCCCCTGACGGTGCTCGCACCGCCGGAACTGAGCCTGCCTGCCGAACGGACCCCGGCCGCCCTCGCCGACCTCGACGAGTGGATGCAGCAGGCCGAGGCCTTGCACGAGATCATGTTGGTCGTGACGCTGGCAGTCGTCGTCAACGCGGCCGTCCGCGGCTGGTGGGGCGCCGCGGGTTGGACCTTGCTCTTCAACGTCCTCGGCAACGGTTACCCGGCGATGCTGCAGCGATACAACCGCGCCCGGCTGGCCCAGCGCTACGGCATCCCAGGCCACCTCGCCTGATCATTCGCACCGGCATCGACCGTGTTCCACGCCCAGGTGGTCGGGAGGAGGAGTCATGGAAGCGACCGTCATTCGCAGCCCGCACCCCGACGTCGAGGTCCCCGACCTGCCCCTGCATGAGCTGGTGCTCGCCGGAGCGGTGGAGAGGGGAAACCGCGCCGCGGTCATCGACGGCCCCACCGGGCGCACGCTGACGTACGGTCAGCTCGCCGCCGGCGTCCGGCAGATGGCGGCGGGCCTGACCGCACGAGGCTTCGGCAAGGGGGACATGTTCGCGGTGTATTCGCCCAACCTGCCGGAGTATGCCGTCGCTTTCTACGGGGTCTCGGCGGCGGGAGGCGCTACCACGACGGTGAGCCCGCTGCACACCGTCGGCGAGCTCGGCGCCCAGCTGGCCGACGCCGGGGCACGGTTCCTGCTCACCACGCCGCCGCTGCTGGACCGGGCGATCGAAGCGGCCAGCCGCTCGGGCGTGGAGGATGTCTTCGTATTCGGCGAGGCGAAGGGCGCGACTCCGTTCGCCAGCCTGCTTGCTGACACCGGGACGGCACCGCCAACCGTCGGGATCGTCCCGGCCGCTGACCCGGTGGCCCTTCCCTACTCCAGTGGGACCACCGGGCTGGCCAAGGGCGTCATGCTTACTCACCGCAACCTGGTCGCCACCCTGGTCCAGTGGAATGCTGTCTTGCCGAGCGGGCCGGAGGATCGGCTGATCGGGGTGCTGCCGTTCTTCCATACATACGGCTTGGGCCTGCTGATGGGATGGCCCCTCTGGTGTGGGGCGACCCTGGTCAGCATGCCCCGGTTCGAATTGGAGGAGTTCCTGCGCGTCCTGCAGGAGCAGCGGATCACCCGTGCGCTCTTGGTGCCGCCTATCGTGCGCGCCCTGGCCACGCATCCTCTGGTCGCCGGCTACGACCTGTCTGCCCTGGAGTTGATCGGATCGGGCGCCGCGCCGCTGGACGCCGGGCTGGCGCGGGCGTGCGCCGAGCGGCTCGGATGCCCGGTCGTTCAGGGCTACGGCCTCACCGAGACCACAACGGCAGTGTCCGGCACTGCCGGTGCGCCACTCGGTCCACGGCACGGCTCTGTCGGCGTGTTGCTGCCCAACACCGAGGCGCGCATCGTCGACCCGGCCAGCGGGCAGGACCTGGGCACCGGCGGAATCGGCGAGTTGTGGGTGCGCGGCCCCCAGGTAATGCGCGGCTACCTGAACGCGGAGCCGGCCACCGCGGCGGTTCTCGACCCGGACGGCTGGCTACGCACCGGCGACCTGTGCCGCGTGGACCCCGACGGCTATCTGTTCGTGGTCGACCGGGTCAAGGACCTGATCAAGTACAAGGGGCATCAGGTCGCGCCGGCGGAACTGGAGGCCGTGTTGTCGGCCCACCCGCACGTGGCCGACGTCGCCGTCGTGCGGAGCCCGGACCAGGAAGCAGGTGAGATACCCAAGGCGTTCGTGGTTGCGAACGGGCCGGTGGACGCCGAGGCCCTCATGGCGTGGGTCGCCGAGCGGGTGGCGCCGTACAAGCGGATTCGGCGGGTCGAGTTCGTGGCCGAGATCCCCAAAGGACCGTATGGCAAGGTCCTTCGCCGTACCCTGCTCGAGCGGGACCGGGCCAGGCCCGATTGAATCCCGATTGCCGTTCCGCACACCTCTTGGCTGCGCCTGGCTGTCCCACGCAGCACCCGATCTGCCGATTCAAGGTCCGCTGTTACTAAAGCGATTGCTGGTGGGTTGACTCAAGGCTTTGTTAGTGCTCTAGCCGTGGACCGTGATCTTGCTGGTGTGGGGCGGCTGGGAGACGGTTACGGCCACCGCTGATCATCGGTGCGTGAAGACTGACGATCTTGTGTTGGCCGCAGGTCACAGCGTAGACCCTGCCCACTGGCAGGAGATGTTTCGAGACCCTGATGGGTCGGATAGCTGGCCGGTTCGCGCGGGTCGAACCCCGGCGCCGGGTGAGGGACTTGGTGCTGGGGTTGCTGTCGGACCTGCCGCGCAAGAACTGCTGGAGCATCGCCGAGTGGGCCGGGGAGGCCGCCCCGGACGGCATGCAGCACCTGCTCGGCCGGGCCAGGTGGGACGCCGATGCCGTGCGCGACGACGTGCGTGAGTATGTACTGGAGCACCT
>NZ_JBSFHA010000195.1:0-2900 GCF_053596855.1 Streptomyces sp. NPDC001617 | reverse complement strand
AACGTCACCCGTGCTCGTCTCGGACGACTCGTCCGCCAAGGCTTCCTCACCCAACCCGGACGAGGTCGCTACCAGAAACGGACTTAACGTCCACTCAACCCGCAGGAAGGCGTGTGGTCCTTGGTCAAGCACGACCTCGGCAACCTCGCCGCCGCCGACCTGGGGCAGATCACCCGGACCGTGAAACGCAAGCTCAAGATGCTGCAGTATCGGCCCCAGTTGCTCGACGGTTGTCTCACCGGCACCGGCCTGGCCCTCGACGCGCGACCAGCTAAGGAACCTGCCACCCGAACGCGCGTTCAGTAGCATCGCGTCGCCTGAATGAGGTTCCCGCCCGAAGCCAGGGCCCTCTGGATGCAGACCCGTTGAGGGGCCGGGCGCGTGTCCGCGCACCGCTCGGACGGCCTTGAGCCAGAACGGAAGCGAGCGACTTCGCGGCCACCCCGGCCTGCCGTCAACCCACACCATCGCCGGTTTTAACGAACTACCGGTAGCAGAGCCTGACGCAGCCCGACGGTCTCTCCATTGCGACGACGCCGGATCCCAGTTGGACCGGAAGAGGCAGTGTCACAGCAGCCACGCAGCTGACGCCATCAGGACAGATGCGCCGCCAAGAGTTCACCACTGCGCCACATGCAACGCGGCCAAGGACCACGTCAGCTGCTGGCACCGGCGGCCCCGTCCGAAGTACGAGGCTTCAGGAAAAGTGGTTGGTCTGGGTGTTGTGGTCGCCGATCTGAAAGCCCTCCCCGTCTCTAACGTCGACAACGTAGCGGTTGCTGCGGATACCCCGCTGCCCAAGAAGCTCGAGCAGCCGGTCCGCGTCGGCAAGCACGCCTTCGTCCTGATCCACGCCGGAGCCGACGAGCGCAGCACCGAGCCGGCTCCGCCACAGTTCCTCATCCGCAGTGGCATCGGGACCGGGAGCGTCCAAGGTCGGCACGGCGCGTTCCCCGCGAGCGGCAATCCGGTTCCGCAGGCCGTCGCGAAGCCCTCTGTACGCATCACCGATGGCACCACTGGTGGTCTCCGTGATCCCCGCGCTCGCACCGGCCGCGAGTGCGGCCAGGATCAGTTCCACACCTGTCACAGACCCCTCCTACTTCCACATTTTTGCCGCTTCAGGAAGGTACCCACTTTCCCATAGAACCGAGTGGGTTTCGCCCTCTAATTCGACCCTGTATACCGTATATGGGGAGCCTGCAGCGTTTCATAACTCGCGTCCAGGGAGGCCGTGTTGCGCAAAATAGGCCTTGTGATTACTGTGATTCTTGCTATCCGCATCGCCACATGGGCGGGACCAGCCTTCGGATCCGGAGTGCACCGGACACGCAATTTCATGAGCTCTGTTGCGGACCATGTGGTCAATGGTCTGATCATGTGTGGCGTGTTCCTTGGCATCCTGCTCGGGCTGCTGATCGCAGGTGGAATCGTGCTCTGGATCACGGTCGTCATCTACGCCAAATGGAGGCCACGGCGTTCGACGCATGCAACGACTGCCCCAACCCCGGCCATGGCCGCCACAAACAGGCCCGTCCCAGGCCCAGTGAAGACACAAGCCGTGTACAACGGCGGCAGGACAGAGGCCCGGCCACTCCCGTCGGCCTCACCTCCGCTGCAATACGCCTCACGGCGGCACAGTGCAGTGCGCACCAAACCAGCAGTGGCTCCCCTTGACGAGTTGCCGCAACGCGCCTCGTCTGGACCTCCCGCCTTCGAACCAACCCGGACCCCACCACCCAAGCCCAACACCACCGACGCGGACCCCGACCGCCCCACCTTCCAACCACAGGCGACCTGGGCACCACCACCCAGGCCCAGGACCACCGAGATCCCGGAGGCGGCATCGTCGTCTCCAGTTGAGCTGGCTCAGGAAATAGATCCGCCGCAGGAGACCGTCCTGATCATCGGTTGCCGCGGGGTACAGGTGGGAGATGACAACCAGCAGTACAACCGCTACGTCTATCACCTGCGCACCAAAGAACCGGACTTCGCGGCTGTGCTCCGCCGCAACGGGGTACGGAAAGCACTGGCCGAGCTGGCACTGGATCCCGCAAACGAGACGCTCCGCGCCCAGGCAAAGAAGGAACTGTGCGCCACCCGATTCTCTCTGTTGCACAAAGACACGCTGGATCTGGGAAAACTCGAACGTCAGGCGGCTCGGCCAACTGGCTCGCGAACTTCCCCGGACAGCGGTGCCCTGCGGCTAGTGCACGGGGAGGACGCAACGATCCTGATCCGACACTGCCAGGGTGTGCAGATCGGGGACCACAATGTGCAAACCAACGAATTCGCCTACACCTGCAAGCGGCCTCAGGTGAACGAACCGGCGCTACTTCAAGAGCATCCTGAACTGGCCGACGCCCTCATCGACGCGGTCGTCGGCCTTGAGGCCCCCAACCGGGATAAGCTGCGCAGCCAGATCGACAGCGCACTGCAGACAACTGCGTTCAAGCGCCCGAGTGCCGGCCGCATCGAGCATGCGAATGGCGTGAAGACGGTCACGGCCGCCGACGGGGTCACCCATGGCCGCCGCAACACGGTGAGGGCCACCCATGAGGTCTCTTCCGCGCTGAACGGCAGAAAGCTGCACAACGAGGTCAAGGACCAAGCGCGTCGCCTGAGTGCTACCACCCGGCGGCAACGAGAGAGCGCACGGAGGGCACAAGAGGCTGCACCGGAAATCGAGACCCCTCACCGACGTAGCGCGCCGACCCGTTCGCCCCGGACGGAGACGCCGCAAGCTGACATGCCGAAGCCCTCGGACCGCGGCAACCGCGGCATCGGGGGGATCAGTTTTCCCTGAGAAGCCGTATCTCAACCGAACATCATCGCTTGATTTCCGCTGGTCTGGCATGGTCTAGCTCGGAATGAGGGAGGCATGCGGCGTCTTGTTTCGG
>NZ_JBSFHA010000194.1:0-2925 GCF_053596855.1 Streptomyces sp. NPDC001617 | reverse complement strand
CACCCCGTAGGAGGCATCAAGTGGTCGACGCGGATCAGACATTCGTCATCGTCGGAGGCGGCCTCGCCGGCGCGAAGGCGGCCAAGCAAGCTGATGGACCCTCATGCAAGATCGAGGCTAACCACCACCAGTAAGCGATTCAAACCCAAGATCCGTGTGGGTTCCTCGTGGTACTCCAACGGGCCCGCCCTGAATGTGCTCCTAAGGGCTTGCCAGTGGATCACGGGGACCTGAGGCGTGCTGGGATCACCGCCCTTCACGACCGCCCCGGACATCGCCGATTCAAACCGAGTCATGGCTCCGCATTATTTGCAGAAATTCGTGACCAGGCACGTGTAGGTCAAGCTGCTGCTCACTAGGCAACATCCAACGCTCATACGGCTGCCCTCTGCGCCGCATTCCCATCCGCACGATGGCCTCCATAGAGCGCGCCCCATGATTGTATCTTGGAATACCGAGGAAGGCGTGCAGTACTCCTTTATTAACGTCAAATCGACCTCCATATTCAGCAACGTCCTCCCTTGCGAATAGGGAATTAAGAATCAATGCCCGGCGCACCATCACTTCTTTACTGGGGCGCACACTCGAGGATGGCGAATCGATACCTTCTACGTCTATATACCCTCGCAATCTACTAAGGAAGTCATCTCCCTTCGCATCGCGATTGCCATCCACCTTGCGAGCTCCCTTCACGGCCACCCCGCGACCGCGAATTACATCCGCCCTGCGCCCCCCCTTTACCTGATCACTGAACTGCCTATAGCTGTAACTAGTACCGCCAGCGAAAACAAAGATGGCAGGTCCAATTAGATGCGTCACTTCTTCTTGTTGAAATTTGCCATCTTGAATTGGAGCCAAGAAATACTTGAGCCATCCCAGAGCAGAGCCATCGAGCGGTGCGTCAAATTCATCCCAAAATGCCAGTGGAACCTGACCAGAGAGTGCCACATCCCTAACCTGATGCAGCGCACCGACAAGTTCAGACGCCGACCCAAATTGCGATAGGTTGAAGGTTAGCGGCTCGATGAGCATTTCATCTTGCCAGTCCTTGGTCAATTGCTTAATGGCATAACTCTTACCAGACCCCGGTTGCCCAAATACCGCTATAGCCAGAGGCTGGGCCTTGAGTAGGTCACGCCCGCTGCGGCGGCAATAGTTATCAATAAGTTTCCGGATCGAACGCAGGCTCTCTATCTCCTTCTGGTCAGCTGTCAACAACTCACCGAATCTCGCAATGGGCCACTTCTCTAGGTGATGCTCAAGTGCTGGCCTACCCCTGAGAGCGATATCAAACAAAGGAGAGTCATCCAATTTCAAGTCACCGTCGAAGGTGGCTAGTTGGTTAGAGCTTGGCTTCATGTCGTGACTTGGACGCTGAATTAGATCGGCTTCACTGAGCTTATCCAACTGTGCGTCTCGATCGACATTCGCCGCATCTTCATCGAAGAGTCCAGAGGGTGAGGTGAATTCACCGTTCGGTGACTCAGTCACTCCGGGAATAGTTGAAGGTTTGACTACAAATCCCTTCTCATACAGACGCTGCATGGCTAGCAGTCCCTCTTTCACCGCGCTCGTAAGGTCTGGCGATTCAGGCCCTTCACCTGGATAAGTGGCCAGCTCGGGCACGAGCGCTGCACATAGCGCGCTCCCATATCCAAACATCATGCCCTCTTGGTGGTGCCTGAGCCACTCCCCTTCCATAACCTCGTGGTTATATATCAACTTCGGGTGGGGCACCCCAGTAACCTTTTCGGTTTGATCAATTAGTATTGCGCCAGTTGGCCCAAAAGAAAGGATTAGGTACGGGCAGTAGGTGAGATCTCTGAGCCCATTTCTATTCTGTATCTCTGTGAGAACGTCATAGGCGGAACGTTGCCATGATAGATCTCTGCTTATTTCAGCCCCTCTGTCACGCAATCGGGCGACAGCGGTGAGGACGACGAGTCGATGCTTGAGCCAATCCTCCCCCGGCTCCTTGATTCGAGACATTAGAGATATCCACAAGGGGCCGTCTGCTATGTTGTGACTAAGTTTCAAAATCACCCACGGCTTATAATCGCTTGCTGGCAACGGAAGCAGGTGTTCCCATTTCCCTTCCGACTCCCGAAAGCCCAAATCCGCATCGTCAATCACAATAACGGCGTGGTGGTTCGTATTTCTTTTGTTATAACGGGCCGGCTCTTTGTCGGCTTGATTGGCGTTGTGTCGGAATCCGATGTACTGGTCGACTCTGTACCCCTTCCCCTTGTCGTTCCTGCGGAGAACCGCAAATGAGTGGTTATATCCACTGCGGTAGGCCACCAAGTCGCTCTGGACTGGTTCGTCAGCTGCGCAGTCAGGGGCGCCAACGTTGAGGCCATTAAGGGCATCTTTGATCATGTGTTTAAGTAGAAATATACCTCCTTTATGCCAGCAGAGACTCACCGAGACGTGGAGCCGCTCGTCTGGATTTCGACTGTCATAACTATGCGAGGGCAGCACTGCCCAGTCTATCGTTTGATCTCCAGTTATGAAGACAGGGTGGTTTTCAGGTGGGTTCGACATGATGGTGTCCCGGTTACGTTGACCATGCCCAAAGAGGGTCGATTGCACAGGTAACTATCGGAGACTCGTCAGTCGTAATTTGAAGAGCGGCCGCAAGCGATATGGGCTTCCCGCGCTGGCCGGGCCACTACACTTCAAGGGGCAACCCCACCTCCTATTGCACACCCAGATCGCGAGGTTGGCCACTTGGGCTCCGGCTTGTTACTCAGGTTGAATCGGCGATGTCCGGGCGGTCGTGACGAGTGGTGATCCCTGCGGTACGACGGCCTCATGCGGTATGCGCAAGGGGGCGGGCTGACGCCCGCGGAGCAGGAGAAGCGGGAGGCCGTGCGGGTGGAGGCGGCCAAGTGGTTCGAGGCCGGGGCGGGCACGGCGCGGATC
>NZ_JBSFHA010000193.1:0-3085 GCF_053596855.1 Streptomyces sp. NPDC001617 | reverse complement strand
GCCCTGTCTTCATGCGCGCACAACGGGAAGATCACCCCAGCGGGAAACCTGTTCGACCCGCACGTTCCATGATCGGTTGAGATACAGCTTCTCAGGGAGGGGCAGGACCGTGGTTGAAGCCTGAAGGGTGGAGTCGGTGTAACGGTGTCCGGCAAAGGACGCGATCGCGTGCAGCTCCCAGCCCATCCGGGCCAGATCGGTCAGACACAGGTGCCGGGTGGTATGCGTGGAGAACCGCTCGACACCGGAGGCCAGGGCGAGCTTGCGGACCACCTTCGACCAGGTCCACAGGCTCAGCGGCTGGGCGTGATTGCGGCGCGCTTCCGACAGGAACAGCGGCCCGCGGGCCCGGCTGATCCGGGCGCGGTGGGCAAGGTAGTCCGACAGCAGCACCCCCGTCGGTGCCGAGTACGGCACCACCCGCTCCAGCCGGTTCTTCGTCGTTTCCGCCCGTATCCGCAGAGTGCGGTGGGCCGGATCGACGTCGTCGATCGCAGCGAGCACAGTTCCTCACGGCGCAGGGCGGCGTCGTAGGCCAGGGCGAGCATCACGCGGTTGCGTACCGTCTCGCGCCTGGCGACCTCCAGGACACTCAGCCACTGCTGTTCTCCGGGAATCCACGGCAGCTTCGTCAGCCGGGGCACCAGGCCGCGCTGCTGACTGCCGCTGCGTCGGCCGACGGGATTGGAATCCCGCAGCCCCTCTTCCATGAGGAAGTCGTAGAACAGACGGACCGGCACCAGCCGCTGCTGGATCGTCGCGTTCGCCAGTCCCGCCCCCGAGTCGATCGAGATCACGTTCGCACCCCGACGATGCGGCCGCGAGCTCAACTCCCGTACGTAGACGGCGATATGGGCGCGGTTCGCGGCGACCGGGTCGACGCTCTCCCGCTCCCACATCAGCAGGTACTCGGCCAGTCCCCGGCCGTAGGCATCAATCGTGCGCGGTGCCCGTCCGAGATCCGTCCAGACCGTCAGCCAGGACGCCGCCTGCTCGTGCCGGCCGAGCACCGGCCACTTCTCCGTGAGCACCGTCGTGCCGCTCAAGCCATCTCCCAAGTCCGTGGTTGCGCCGGGGAGACATGATCACCCCGGCAGATTCCGCGTAACTTTTAAGACGCTCAAACGGCAGATGTTCGGCCGAGCCGGACTACCTCTACTCCGAAAGCGCGTCCTATTGACCTGACGCCCCGTAGTTTCCTGACGGTCACACGGCAGCTGACTTGCGGGCCAGCTCGTAAGCGAAGCTGACCGTTTCGGTGAGGCGGCCGTTGGCCGTGTGGCGGCCGAGTTCGGCAGTGAGCTCGGCGTCGAACTCAGCGGCGTGGTCCGCAAGCACCGGGGGCAGCAGGAACGATGTCGACCGGATGTGCCCGGCGAGTTCACGGATCGTCCAATGGTGCTCGACAGAAAACTCGTGGCGTCCGGCGGGCTCGAGCCCGGCACGGGACAATACTTCGTGGTCAGGGTCCTGCTGCCTTGGCTGGTCCCAGCCAGGCGGAACGCGGCCGGACGCGCCTAGGGCGTTCTGCCATGAACGCAGCATGCTGTCGAGCGCCCGTTGCCAGTCCCGGGGACCCACCCACGGGGAGGTCGACCAGCACAGCGCGAGGCAGCCGCCGGGCTTGAGCCAAGCGTGGGCGCGCTCGGCGACCACGGTGCGGCGGAGGCGGTGGAAGGCATTGCCTATGACGATCAGCTCGAAGCTGCCTGGTTCGGCGCGCAGTTCCTCGGCGCTGGAGGTGACCGTCCGGATGTGCGCCGCGCCGGCAGCCTTCGCCTTGGCACTAACCATCTCGGTCATGGCGGGTTCAGCGTCCACCGAGCATACGTCGGCGAACCAGCCACGCAGCGGGAAGGCAAGCTGGCCGGTGCCGCATGCCAGGTCGAGCAGGCGTCCACGCCCTGAAGGAGCTGCCCGGCGCGCGAGATCGGCGATCATCTCGTCGGGGTAGGGGAGCCGGAACCGGTCGTAGTAACCGGCGGTGCCCCGATACAGGTCGGGATCGAACCTCACCTCGCTGGCCATGGGACCAACATCGCACAGGGCGGCCTAACCCCAGGAACGCCGCTGGGTAGAGCCACCCAGACACGCTCAGCCGTCACTTAGCGTGCACGCACCACAGAAGTTGAGCCAGATCCCGCTGAACGCCGCCCTAGCCAGCCGACCCGCAGTAGCGGATGCGGCTGGCACTTCGGAGGCGCAGCATGAGAACTAGGAAGATCCTCGATCACCTCGGGGCTACCGATGACAGACCTGCCAGGACTGCACTGTACGAACGGACACGCTGGTCCGTCAGAGAAGACGGCGTCGAAGTTCTGCGCGATTTGCGGTGCTCTCATGGTCGTTACGTGTCCTCAAGGCCACGAGGTCAAGCCCGCGCCCTATTGCAGCGTGTGCGGCGTACCTCTGCATCCCACCAGGCCGCCGCCTCCTGCAGACGACGCCACGGTCACTGCCCCTGTGGTCAGCGACCCGTCCACAGGTGCTGATCTCGGTAGCAGTGCCGCCCCGGTGCCTCCCGGGCTTCCGGACGAGGGCCCAGTCGAACCGCCGCAGCCACCGACTGGTCCACAGAACAACAGGCATGAGCGGCCCCCACTCGTGATCGTCGGGGCGGTGCTCGTCGTCATCCTCATTGGTGTCGGGGCGTACTTCGGGATCAGCCAACTGACCAGCGCGGACTCCGTGAAGCCTGCGGCCACCGTGCCAACGACGCGGTTCCCCTTGCCGACCACCGACGCGCCCCTCTCACCGCAGCCGACTGAGCAGTCACCCAGCTCGCCCCCGGTGCAGCCCGCCAGTCCCGTCGCGCCGCCGCCATCAGCCAAAGCCAGCCCCGCGAACACCGTTGAGGCCTACTTCGCCGCCATCAACGCCGGTGACTACAAGCGTGCTTGGGAGCTTGGAGGCAACAACCTCACCCAAGGGCCGTACTCGACCTTCGTGAAGGGATTCGAAGGCACCGCCTCCGACTCGATCACCGTCGTCTCAGTGGACGTTAAGTCCGTTTCTGGTAGCGACCTCGTCCGGGTTGGGTGAGGAAGCCTTGGCGGACGAGTCGTCCGAGACGAGCACGGGTGAC
>NZ_JBSFHA010000192.1:0-3167 GCF_053596855.1 Streptomyces sp. NPDC001617 | reverse complement strand
AAGACCACCCGCGCAATCCGCGATCAGCCCGAACGAACCCTCCCGCTCCTGGGCATCACCAACCCGGACGCTCAGGGAACTTGATCAAGCCCTGGCGGGAGGGGCCAGCTGCCACGCGGGGTGAGTGACGGCTGCGTTGCTGCCTGGGCGGGGGTGTGGCCGTGGGCGATGAGCCAGAGCAGCCAGAGCGCGAGGTCGATCCAGGCGGCGCCGGTGGAGGCCCATCCCCAGTCCACGAACAAGGCGTTGCTGGCCGTCACGAGGACGTTGTGCGGTTCCACTCCGTGTGGAGGAGGCTGTTGCCGGCGAACCAGGACAGGTCCGCGGGGTCGTCCACGAAGGTGCGGAGCCGTGTGGCATGCTCTTCAGCTCGAGCGTCGGCGTCGGGACCTCGGCCAACCGCATCATGGCGGCCATGACCGCGGGCAAGTCGGGCGACTTGCGCGTGAAGTCGGCGTGCCCGCCGTCTACGTACGCGAAGCCGAGCAGAGCAGCGCGGGCGGCCTCGTCGTTCCAAGCAATCTCGGGTTTGCCCGGGTCGGTGTAGTCGTGCGCGGTGCAGTACGACCTGGTCGGCCCCAGGGACCTCGCGGAGCACCGCACGGATCGCGGCGACGAGCTGAGTGACGGTGTCCTGGGTGGCTACCGCGTCGTCGAAGACGGTGGAGTCCAGCGCCCGGCGCTGCCTTCCCCTGAGCGCACCGGCCGCCACCATGACCTCCTTGACCTTCGCGAACAGCCGGTTCGGATCTCGCGAGTGCTCCAGCCGACGCCGGAAGTAGGTCAGCAACGACGGGTCGAAGGCGGTGTCGAGCAACCCCAGCCCACAGGCCGCCTTCCACCGCAGATCGCAGCGCAGTTCCAGCACCGCCTCGAAGTCCGAGCGCCGGTACAGGCTCTGCAGTACCAAGGCCGCGGCCAGCACCTGCGGCGGCATCGACGGGCGCCCGTTGGCCGACGGATACATGTCCGCCAACATCTCCGGCGGGAAGCCTCACGGTGCTCGGCCAGGAACGCGAAGACACTGCCCGGCGGGATCAACTCCCGGCAGCTCTCCCACACATCAGGCCCGACGCTCCCCGGTCCACTCGCCCTGCATACCCACGAGACTGGCCCCGGACCGCATGATCCGGAGCCAGAACCCGCAACATTTTCAGTGATCTTCTAGAGGCTCAGCGATGGAGCCCGCCGAGGGCTCGGTCAGTTCGTACTCGGCGACTGCGGCGGCCATGCCGACAACCTAGGTGAACGGACTCGGCGATGTCCCGCTCACATCGGCAGCGATACACGTGTGATGGCCGCCGCTCGAGGATCGGCTTGCGGAGGCTGCCCGCCCGCCGCCCTGCGCGCCGCACGTGCCGTGCCGGATCTCTCCGGGCCCGCAGCGGTGGCTCATGGCGTTCGCCGGTTCAGGGGCGTACGTCGACGTAGTCGCCGGGGGCCTTGGCCGGCCCGGTGGTAGTGGTGCCGGTGAAGTACCAACGCCAGTAACCGTCCTTGACTGCCTTGAGCGTGGTGTGCAGGGTGCCGGTGCTGCTGGTGTTCACGGTGGCCACCGTGGTGTAGGTGCTGCTGTCCTTCGGACGGAACTGCAGCTTTACCGCCTGGCCCGCATATCCCGCGTATCGGTAGGTGTCCCAGTTGGCCCGCACCAGCTTGCCGGTGACGGTGATGCGGGCGCCCTTGGCCACTGGTTCCGGTGACGCGTTCACCGTGACACGCGCGGCACGCTTGAGGCCGAACGACCCTATGCCGGGAGCGAAAGCGGAATCGCCGTCGTTGGCGTCGACCAGGGCGTCCACCGACCAGGTTCCCGCGTTGGCGTTGGCCAGATCCACCGGATCGTCACTGCCCGGGGCAGGGTGGGCGTTGACGGTGAACGACGTGGTGCAGGCTGTCGCGGTCTCGCAGGAAGCGTCGGTGGTGTAGAAGCCGCCGTGCGGTCCCTTGAGATCCACATCGACGAAAGACAGTCCGGAGTCATCCGATCCTGTGACCGTCACCGGGAACACCACGTTGCGGGTGATCCCCACGATGACGTCATGCCCGGAGTTGACGACGGCATCGCTGACCACCGGCTCGCCGAGCACGGTATCGGCCGCGGCATCGGCCCGAGCTCCCACTCCCACCAGCAAGGCGGCGACGGCCCCGACCACGACACTGCGGCGTGTCGCGCCACCGAGGGGTGTGCGCCACCCGGCTCGTACGACGGCTGCGGACCCAGTGGTCTCGCCCCCGTCGCCTCGTCTGTCGTCAAGTGGTGCGGCGATGCGGCTCATGAGTCCTCCACGGGACAACGCACCCGGTTGCCAACAACCTCCCGAGCAACGGCAGTCGGCGGCGGGCGCAGTAAACGGATGTGAGGTCACCCCGTTTGACTGCCGAGGCGGCCGGATCGTTGCCCCTGGATCGGGCCCGGCGGACCACGCAATACGGGTCTCACTTCTGGAGCGGTCGGGTGGGCAGGCGCGATGGAAGACAGCCGCGGGCCCGATCACGCCGGGGGCTCGCCCCGCAAACGGACCGCGACCTCGCCGAAGTCGACCTCGGCTTCGGCGCCGGCCAGGTGCGACTGCTCGATGAACACCTGCGCCGGGCCACGGCCGGCCTCGACCCGAATCTCCGGCTTCCGCTTGGCGACGTAGGCGCGCACGACCTGGTAGGACACGTCGTCCATCGAGTGCTCGTTGATCAACCGGCGATAGATCCGGACCACCGTGTGACGCTGCTTCCTCGGCGCATCCAGATCAGCCAGCAGCATCTGGTCGATCACCGGCTTGAACGGATCCAGCTTGGAACGGCGAGGCGCGTACGGTTCCCGAGGTTGCGGCCACGCCGAACTCAGCGCCTTCTGAACAGTCCGCCAGCCCACCCGGTACTTGCGCTCCAGCGCCCGGTTCGACATGCCCTCGCGAGCGTCACGCCGCAGCGCGGCATACAACTCGACCTTCGACTGAGCAGGTGGCATCGGCGGTGCTCCTTCACTGAGCACATTCACCTTGCCACCGCAACCCCGCGAGTGACACTACTTCTCACGAACAACTTCCCAGCCAACCAGCCGGTGACATCCACTCAGAAGCCGTATCTCAACCGAACATCATCGCTTGATTTCCGCTGGTCTGGCATGGTCTAGCTCGGAATGAGGGAGGCATGCGGCGTCTTGTTTC
>NZ_JBSFHA010000191.1:0-3266 GCF_053596855.1 Streptomyces sp. NPDC001617 | reverse complement strand
ACTTCGCCCGAGCACGGTTCACTTCATGTGCGTCCACACCCTGACCATGCCCCCAAACAGCACCGCGAGACAGACCTAACGGAGCACTACTAGTGCCGCATCAGACAACCTTCGCCCTGTTGTGCGGTTGTGACCTGTACGGTCCTCGGATCGGGAGAGTAGGTCCGACTTGTGCGGTCGAGTCCTAATTGCTGGTTCCGTAGGCGGCCATGAACATGTCCAGCAGTCCGTCGACCGCGTCCTCGTCGATGGGGCGGGTTGACAGCAGGCTGCGGTAGTACAGCGTGCCGCACAGCACCTCGGCGGCGAATTCCAGATTCGCTTCCGCGGTCAGTTCACCGGTGCGCTGGGCGCGGGTGATTCGGTCGAGGGTGCTCTGCTCGACGGTGACCAGGAATCGTTCGTGCAGGGTCGCCCGCAGCGTTGAATCGGCCTGCGCCTCGGCGATGACTGCGCGGTAGACGGGGCCGATCGGCGGGCTGGAGAGGGCGAGGCCCGAGCGTAGGAACTGTTCGCGCAAATCCGCGCGGACGTCCCCGGTGTCGCGGTAGTCCAGGTCGCTGGTCCACACGCGGCTGAGCGCGTCGAGCAGCAGCGCCGCCATGGACGGCCAGCGCCGGTAGATCGTATGTTTTCCGACCCCGGCCCTTCGGCCGACCGCCTCGATGCTCAGGCCCGCGTATCCGACCTCCGCAGCCAGATCGAGGGTTACCTGCAGCAGCTCTTCGGTGCGCGCGGCGCCTCGGCGTCTCGGCGTGGCGGGCGTGTCGGTCATGCCGCCATCCTAACGGCACATGGCGTGCCGTTGACAATGTCGAGGGCTGCACGCAGTATTCAGAATCGATCGGCACGTCGCGTGCCGATGTCGGATGTGGCGGCACGTCGCCACCCACGCGCCCAAGATCCAGCACATCAGACCCTCAAAGGGAGATCTGTCATGAGCAGCACCGAAAGCAGCACGCACGAGGGATTCACGGCCGAGGAGCGGGCCGCGATGAAGGACCACGCCCAAGAGCTGAAGACGGCAGCCCGCCGCAGCTCGCGCGCGGACAAGGCGGCGGAGGCGGAGCGGGACGTGCTCGCGAAGATCGCCGAGATGCAGGACTCGGACCGGATCATGGCTGAGCGGGTCCATGGCGTCATCACAGCCAGCGCCCCGGCCCTCGCGCCGAAGCTCTGGTACGGGATGCCCGCCTACGCGCTGGACGGCAAGGTCGTGTGCTTCTTCCAGAGCGCGGAGAAGTTCAAGGCGCGCTACGCGACGCTCGGGTTCAGCGACCAGGCGAAGCTGGACGAGGGCACGATGTGGGCGGCCGGTTTCGCCCTGACCGAGGTGACGGCTGAGGTGGAGGCGCGGATCGGTGCGCTCGTGAAACAGGCGGTGAGCTAAGGCGCGCCCGGTGAACGGGCTGGGCCTGTGGCACCCTAGCGTGCTCGGCGGCCTGGCGCTGCTGGTACAGCATCTGCTGCGTGCCTTCACTGACGACGTCGAGGCGCCGGGCTGACCACAGCAGGTGGCAAATCCTGCCAACTTCATGCTCAGTCGCAGATGTGACGCGCCGTCCGGGTGCCGCTTCGGACGGCGCGCGTGCGCCAGGCTGGGCCGATGGCAGAGCGAGTGCGGGTCCGCGAGATCGATGACGCCGAGGGCAGACGGCTGCTGCGGATCATCCGCAGGGGCACCGGGTCGGTGGTGACCTGGCGGCGGGCCCAGATAGTGCTGCTGTCCGCCCAGGGCATGCCCGGGGCGAAGATCGCCGAGGTCACCGTCACCAGCGCGGACCGGATCCGGGACGTGATCCACAACTTCAACACCGACGGCTTCGACTCGCTCTACCCCCAGTACAAGGGCGGGCGGCCCAAGACCTTCACCCTCTCGGAACGCCGCGAGATCAAGAAGATCGCCAAGGCCAAGCCTGCCGAACACGGCCTGCCGTTTTCGACCTGGAGCCTGGCCACGCTGGCCGACTTCCTGGTCTCCGAGGGAGTGGTCGACGACATCAGCCACGAGGGCCTTCGGGTCCTGCTTCGTGAGGAGGGCGTCTCGTTTCAACGCGTGAATACCTGGAAGACCTCCCGCGATCCCGACTATGCCGCCCAGGCACTCGACCTTCAGGAAGACGCCGCCCGGGCCCTGGGCGACGACCTCCGCACCCAGATCGACGCCCTGCAGACCCAACTCCGTGAGGCCGAACTAGGTCTGGAACACCTCGCCATCGCCCGCACGACCATCACCGGCCTCGCCGATCGAATCCCGGCCCAGAGCGCCGACCCATCAGCAAGTCTGGAACTGCCCGAGCACCCGGACTACCCGCGCATCCTCGCCGTCTTCAACGACACCACCGGCCCACTGAGGGCCCGCGACATCTGCCAGGCCCTCGACTTCGAGCTCCTGCCGAAACACGTCGAAGGCACCCGCGCCAAGATGAAACGCCTGGTCACACTAGGAATCCTCACCGAGGCCGAGCCCGGCACCTTCAGCAAGAAGCAGTAACCAAGTCCGCAACGGACATCAGCTCACGAACCGCCGCCTGAGCGCCTCCGCCACGCCGCAAGGGCAGACCAGGTTAGGGAGTCCGCGAGATCGGCGCCCATTCATGGTCAAGGATGGCGTGCGCTACCGAGTCCCTCCACTGTCCAGCCTGGAGGATGTGTTCTCGGACGATGTCTTCTTCGATCATGCCAGCTGCCGTCATTGTCTTCGCAGAGGCCTCGTTGAGAGGTGATCGCGCACCCCAGATTCGGGGAAGTCTCAGCTCCTCGAAGCCGAGACCGAGAAAAACGGCGGCCGACGTGTCGACCGTGAACCGCTCCGGCCTTGTGGGACAGCCGCGTGCTTCGCGCAAGGGAGACCACCCGGCCCAGGACCAGGGCGACCCGTTGGGCGACGCCGTCCTGGCCGGCCGAATGTGGGAGCACGATGGTCACCGCCCGGTAATCGTACCCGTCCTGCTCCTCGTCAGCGGGTCTGGAGAACACCGCGCCACGGGCCGGCGAAACGGCACGGAGATCAGTCGATGTTGACCCGCCACCCCTCGTGGGGATCCCAGTCGAGAACCGCCGTGTACAAGGGCGAGTCGACGCCCCAGGTGGCAGACGCGTACTCAGGTTGAATCGGCGATGTCCGGTTCGTCGATCAGTCCGTCGAGATCCAGTCCGGTGGTCGGTAACCAGCCGACGATCAGGTGCGGCCGGTACTGGATCTTCTTCAGCTTCCGCTTGATGGCGCGGGTCAGGTGCGTGAGGTCGGCGGCGGCGAAGTCGGC
>NZ_JBSFHA010000190.1:0-3285 GCF_053596855.1 Streptomyces sp. NPDC001617 | reverse complement strand
CAGCCCGCCCCCTTGCGCATACCGCATGAAGACGTCGTACCGCAGGGATCACGACCCGTCACCACAGCCCGGACATCCCCGATTCAACCTGAGTACAACGGCGACGCGACTCGAGGACGGCGTGGGATTCAACTGGAACGTCCCTTCCTGCACCGTCCACGTTGGCTGGGAGCGGTCGGGTACGGTCGCCCCGATATTGCCGCCGCAGTCGTAGCTCAGGATGTTGGCGTTGGTGCCATAGCCCAGGAAGCTGCACTTTCGTCCGTCAGCCAGGATCAGGAACCAAGCCGGACGGCTAGGGTCGGCGTGGTTCAGTTTGCCGATCGGGATGCCACTGGGGTCGGCAGGCGTGACCTCGACGACTTGCTTGGAGGTTGGATCGCTTGAGCACAGCAGGGGAGAACTAGGATCACCTCCGCCGGTGTCGTTGATGAAGCATGGCGCCCCGTTTCCGGGCGGGGAGCAACGGACGGCGAGAGCCGATCCCGGGTCATCGGCAGAGCCGCTGTCGCACGTGGCGGCCCCACCGTTCGTCACCACCAGGCCGGGCGCTGGAGCCGCGCCGCCGTTCTGCCCGACAGCGGCCCAGGGCTCGAACGTTTTCACCACCGTATCGCCGGAGGCAGGGGGCGTGTACTGCAAGCCCAGCATTTGGTTGAAGTACAACACGTCTCCCGGGCAATACTTCACGACGAAGTGGCCGGTATCGACTATCCACTTCTGTGATTTGTCATATGCTACTGGGCACTCGCTTATATGGTCAGGAGGTGCTGGCACCGGACAGCTTTTCTTGACGGCCCAACCGGACGGCCCCCGCTCAAGTCCACAAGCACCCTCGATCTTCCCGGAAGTATTGGCAATGTAATCGAAAGGAACCTGATGCTCTAGCGTTACTGGCGAGTTTGGCTCCCCATATGAGCGGAGGGGCGGGACACAGACATAGCCAGGGTGGTGTGGAACATGGGCATGGGTGGCTGGAACGCAGGGAAACGGAATTTCAATTGCGGGCGAGTCGCCGTAGGTACCAATGAAGTGCACCGTATTGCCGTTTTCCGCGTCGGTCCCCAGGTAGCCGCCTGAGCCCTCGTCGTACTGTCCTCGGTCTACAAATTTCGGGTAGGCTGCGAAGTTAACACATGTTTTCGGTCCCGGTCCTGGTAGACAGGACCCTGCTCCGTTAATGGGCGAGTCGAGTGTGAACACGTCCCATTGCGACCTCTCGGGGGCGTTCTTCCAGGCGTTGTAAGCGACCAGGCCTCCCTGGCTGTGGCCGACGATCACGATCTTACTCGTGGGCCACACCGTCGTGATCGACCTCACCTCGTCCAGCAAGAGCTTTCCGTAGAGGTCAATGTCCCCTTTTCCAGAGGGCTGTGAATCATCGTCGGTGTATTTAGGGTAGGTGAAAGTCGGATCGCCGTGGCCCGAGGAGATGAGCGCGGCGGACCGGCGGCTCGACGCGATGCCGATCAGCCCGTTGTCGTGGTAGCTGAACGGAAGGATGATGGCGCCTTTGGCGGCGATCGCGTCCAGCATGAAGGAGTGGGTATAAGTCTTCGGAGAACCGTCTCCGTTGAGTTTCTTGGGTTCCGACGCGGCGTAGAGCTTATTGTGAACATCTACCGCATTGCCGTGCTTGTCGGTCTCTCCGTGATTCCACTTATGGAAGAAACTCCACGGACCCCCTTGTGATGCCCCCGCAAAATCGGCTTCGACCTCGATGCCTTGTTTATCGTTCCACGACTCCGGGCAGTAGCTGGGAGTGCTATCTAGGGTCGGCTTATAGGGATCCATGGTGAATCCGGGTTGGTGCGACCTAATCCCGTCAACCAGGATTACTACGTATAGCGGATCAGCGCCCGGTGTGACGATGCCTGAGGGCCGAAAATCCGACGTGGTTGCCGTGCTGCCCGCGCCACGGGCTGTTCGTGCGTTCACCTCTATTTTGTAGCGTTGATGGCAGTCCTCGAGGAGCCCGTCGAACGACGAGGACCGGTTGGTCGGGTCCACTATCCGCGACACCACTCCGCGGTTCGGGCCCAGATTCGGTTGAGGGTCTCGGCGGTTGTTGTATGTGGGAACGAGCGTGACGTTGTAGCCGGTTACTGTGGCGCCCGAATCTGGGGGGTCCCAATGGACCGTAGCCCTCCCGTTCTCCACGTCCTGCATCGTGACGTTGGTCGGCGCTCCTACAACGCTGGTCGACTGGCCAATGCCGTTCATCAGAGCAACCGCAGCACCTGTTGAGACCGAGAGAATGAGGGCGATGACGGCAGTCAGCACCTTGTGTGCGCCAATTATCGCTGCGACCTTGCTCATGACGTCTCACCTGGGTGCCAGGCGCGCTCGTTGCGGGCGGCCGGGCTTATGGTCGGCGGCCCGGGCGATAGGGTCGGGCTGCCCGAGCTGGCTGTCGCCACCCGCGCGGGGCCGGCCGGCGGGATCAATGCGTGCCGCACAACGTCGTCCCCAGCCGGGTCGGTCGCAGTTCCGGACGCCACCGCAGGCATTGTCTGCGACACCGCGAGCGCGCACCCGAGGCACAAAACGGCATGAATAAGCCGACCGATCGACAATCCCTTGGCATCGAGCAACCGTGACGAGGCCATCCCTCCCCCCTTTGCTGCGATTGCGATGCAGCGCGGCTCGTAGTGCCAATCATCGAATCGGTCCGACGCGTTGGGCGGGCAGCGCCTCCCACTACGCCAAGTTCCCGCCGGACCGCGGCCGGCGACTTCCGACGCCGCCGAGCGACCTGGACACGTCCGATGGCCCCGACCACGGCGAGCGCCGTCCCATCCAGGCTCGAGCCGAGCGACCCGGTCCGCGTGGCGGACCGGGTCTTGCGAGCGTCCCGGGACAGTCATGACCCGGCGATTTTCAGCAGTTGGATCTTGGTCCCGTCCCAGACCGCTGTTGCGGTGTACTGCCCGGACACCGGGGTCGTGTGCGACCCATTGAAGGGGTCGTTCGGGTTGGGGTTCTTGTACACGTAGTTCAGTTTCTCGTCGTAGCTGCCGGTCACGGCGAAGTCGCCGTGCTGAGTGTCAAACGAGACTAGGGCGCCCTTCGTTGGATCGCTGTTCGATACGTACTGGGCGCTTGTCGCGAACCCGAAATCACCGGTCGGCGAGTATGGACAGTTCGGGATCTGCGGATTGGTGGGCGGGAAGTGCACCGTGTTGCAGTCCTGAGTGGGCGTTAAGTCCGATCTTCCTCGGTTCGTGATCGCTCGATCGAGGTACTGATCGCCGGGCAGGCCATCCGCTGGGCATGTGCATGCTG
>NZ_JBSFHA010000189.1:0-3473 GCF_053596855.1 Streptomyces sp. NPDC001617 | reverse complement strand
GTCCTCGACGACACCGGCTCCGGTGACGACTCCGGCATCCTCGCCGGCATGGAGTGGGCGGCCCAGCAGGGCGCCGACGTCGTCAACCTCAGCCTGGGCGGCGGCGACACCCCGGAGATCGACCCGCTCGAGGCCGAGGTCAACAAGCTCTCGGAGGAGAAGGGCATCCTCTTCGCCATCGCCGCCGGCAACGAAGGCGACTTCGGCGACGAGACGATCGGCTCGCCGGGCAGCGCGGCCGACGCGATCACGGTCGGCGCGGTCGACGACAAGGACAAGCTGGCGTCCTTCTCCAGCCGCGGTCCGGGTCTCGACGGCCAGATCAAGCCGGACGTCACCGCCCCCGGTGTCGACATCACCGCGGCGGCCGCTCCCGGCAGCGTGATCGACAAGGAGGTCGGCGAGAACCCGCCCGGGTACCTGACCATCTCGGGTACGTCGATGGCGACCCCGCATGTCGCGGGCGCGGCGGCGATCCTGAAGCAGGAGCACCCGGACTGGAAGTTCTCCGAGCTCAAGGGCGCGCTGACCGGCTCGGCCAAGGGCGGCAAGTACACGCCGTTCGAGCAGGGTTCGGGCCGTATCGCGGTCGACAAGGTCATCAAGCAGTCGGTGGTCGCCGACCCGGTGTCGGTGAGCTTCGGCACCCAGCAGTGGCCGCACACCGACGACACCCCGGTCACCAAGCAGCTGACGTACCGCAACCTGGGCACCAAGGACGTCACGCTGAACCTCGCGATCGCGGCCACCAACCCGAAGGGCCAGGCGGCTCCCGCCGGCTTCTTCAAGCTGGGCGCGTCGAAGGTGACCGTCCCCGCGGGCGGCAAGGCCTCGGTCGACGTCACCGTCAACACCAAGCTGGGCGGCACGCTGGACGGCGCGTACTCGGCGTATGTGACGGCGACGGGCGGCGGCCAGACGGTCCGTACGGCCGCTGCCGTGCAGCGCGAGGTCGAGTCGTACAACGTCACGCTGAAGGTCCTCGACCGTGACGGCAACGGGGCGAAGAACTGGGACGCGAGCCTGGCCGGCCTGTCCGGCCTCGGCGCCGGCAAGTTCTACTCGCCCTACGACCCGTCCGGCACGGTCACCACGCGCGTGCCCAAGGGCAGCTACATCCTCAACTCCGCCGTCTACGTGGACCCGGAGGACTTCTCCAAGGGTGCCGACTGGCTGGCCCAGCCCAAGCTGAACGTCACCAAGGACACCACGATCACGATCGACGCCCGCAAGGCGAAGCCGATCGACATCACGGTGCCGGACGCGACCGCCAAGTCGGCCTTCGCGTCACCCGAGTTCGACGTCAACTCGGCCAACGCCGGCTTCAGCTTCGGCTGGTTCCTGGACTCGTACGACAACTTCCGCACCGCGCACCTCGGTCCGCAGATCACCGACGGTTCGGTGACCCAGCAGTGGGACGGGCACTGGACCAAGGGTGACAACGAGGAGTACGACGCCACCACCGGCGGTGTCGTCAAGCAGCTCGCCACCGGCTTCACCAAGCACTGGAAGGCCAGCGAGCTGGCCACGGTCAACGTCGGCCTGGGCGGTGCGGCGAGCGGCAAGAAGGGCTCGGTCAGCGCGTTCGGCTGGCTGCCCTTCAGCGGCGGGGCCTCCGCGATCGGCATGACGCAGACGCTGCCCAGCACGCGGAAGCTGCACCTGTCGACCGTGAACGGCGTCAAGTGGGAGATGGAGTTCGAGCAGGACGGCGGCGTCGACTCGGACGGCTTCCCGGTCTCCGAGGCGTACTACTCGCTGGGTGCCGCGCAGACGTTCAAGGCGGGCCAGACCTACTCGAAGACGTTCAACAAGGCGGTCTTCGGCCCGCACCTGAACGCCGACTTCGGCCTCTACCGCGACGGCAACAGCATCTACGGCTCCGTCCCGCTGTTCGCCGACTCGTCCGCCCACGCCGGCTCCTCGGCCTTCACCTCGGTCGTCACGACCCTGTACCGCAACGGCACCAAGGTCGGCTCGAACGACGACCCGCTGTTCGGCGAGAAGGCGTTCAAGGTTCCGGCCGGCGAGGCGTCGTACAAGCTGACGACCTCGGTCAAGCGCAGCGTGAAGGTCGCGGCGGCGTCCACCCGGATCGACGCGAGCTGGACGTTCCACTCGAAGAAGCCCTCCGACCTCACCAAGCTCCCGGCCTCCACGGCCCGCTTCAACGCGACCACGGACCTGGGCAGCAAGGTCGAGGCGGGCAAGACGGTCAAGATCCCGGTCGTCGTCGAGGGCTCGGCGAAGGGCAGCAACCTCAAGTCGCTGTCGGTGTACGTGTCGTACGACTACGGCCAGACCTGGAAGAAGGTCTCCGTGGTGAACGGCAAGATCACCGTGAAGAACCCGGCCAAGGGCCAGGCGATCTCCTTCCACGCGAAGATCACCGACAAGAAGAACAACAAGTCGACGATCTCGATCTACAACGCGTACTACGGCAAGTGAGCCGTTAGCGAACCGCCCGCCGGAGGTGCAGCTTCCGGCGGGCGGTCCGTGTTTCCGTGGGCGTATGACTGCCGAGACCGTCGAATACATCCGGTACCGCATCCCGGAAACCCGCTCGGCGGAGTTCCTGGCCGCCTACACCCGTGCCGCCGTCCACCTGGCCGAGGCCCCGCAGTGCGTCGACTACGAACTGGCCCGCTGCGAGGACGACTTCGAGCACTACGTCCTGCGCATCACCTGGACGTCGTGCGAGGACCACGTCGAGCGCTTCCGCAAGTCCGACCTGTTCCAGGACTTCTTCGCGGAGATCCAGCCCTACGTGGAGAACATCGACGAGATGCGGCACTACAAGCCGACGACGGTGCGGGGCCGGGGAGCCTCGGTGCCGACGCTGTACGCCTGGGCGGGCGGCGCCGAAGCGTTCTCCCGCCTGACCTCGGCCTTCTACGACAAGGTCCTCAAGGACGACCTCCTCGCCCCGCTCTTCGCCGACCTGGCCCCCGACCACGCCGAGCATGTCGCCCTGTGGCTCGGCGAGGTCTTCGGCGGGCCGCCCACCTACTCCCTCACCCAGGGCGGCCACGGCCACATGGTGGCAAGACTCCCCCAGAGGGGGTACCCCCATCAACAAGAACATCAGCGAGCCCCAGCGCCGCCGCTGGGTCAACCTCATCCAGGACGCGGCGGACGAGGCGGAACTCCCGACGGACGCCGAGTTCCGGTCCGCCTTCCTGGCCTACGTGGAGTGGGGGACGCGGCTCGCCGTGTACTTCTCCAGCCCCGACGCGAAGCCACCGGCGGAGCAGCCGGTGCCGCGGTGGGGGTGGGGGGTTGTGCCGCCGTATCGGGGATGAGGGATCTTCTCGGCGCCGGTCGGCGAAATCCAGCCGAGCTGCGCGAGCACCGTCCGGCGTTTGAGGACGAGGGCGTTCAGGCCGACAGCGGGGGTCTGGGGGCGGCAGCGCGGACCTCCCCACGGCAACGCTGCCGCAGCCACCGGCGCACACCACGGCACCCACGGTGCC
>NZ_JBSFHA010000188.1:0-3507 GCF_053596855.1 Streptomyces sp. NPDC001617 | reverse complement strand
GGCCGCACGATCCTGGGCTCTTCTGGCCGGCCGCACGGTCCTAGGCTCTTCTGGCCGGCCGCACGGTCCTAGGCTCTTCTGGCCGGCCGCACGGTCCTGGGCTCTTCTGGCCGGCCGTAGCTCCGGGGGCTTCGAGAAGCTCTGCAGCCCGCTCAACTCCCGCTGCCGTACGGCCTGGTGAGGATCTCCAGGCTGTGGCCGGCCGGGTCGTCGAAGTAGGTGCCCCGGCCGCCGTCGTTGCGGTTGATCTCGCCCCGGCGGCTGTGGTGCGGGTCCGCCCAGTAAGTCAGGCCCGCGTTCTGGATACGGGCGAAGATGGCGTCGAACTCGTCCTCGGACACCAGGAACGCGTAGTGCTGCGGGGTGATGTCGCCCTGCGCGTCCACGTAGTCCAGGGTCACCCCGTTCGGGATCGCGACCGGGGAGAACGGTCCCCACTGCGGACCCGCTTCCAGCCCCAGGATGTCGGCGAGGAACTGGGCCGACGCCTTCTTGTCATGTGCGGCGACGATGGTGTGGTTCAGCTGCACGGTCATCGTGTGGGCCTCCTCATGCCCAACATACTCCGACGAGCAGTTAAGGTAAGCCTTGCCTTAATAAACCGGTCGGGCTCGTCCGCCGCGCCCGGCACCCTCGCACGGTCAGGCACTTCGAGGGCAGTACGACGATCAAGGCCGAGGCGGATCGCGGATCGCCGTGCTCAGCACCGGCCGGCTCGACACCCTGCTGTCACCGGGCGTCGTACCCACCGCCGCGACCCGCGCCGACCACGCCGGCCTGGTCCCCGAGTATCTGGCCGACGCCTTCCCGTCCTACGAGCCGAAGCTCGCCGCCATGACGGACACGGGCGCTCGCCGGGCCCCCAACCTGGAGACCCTGGCCACCGCCGAGCCGGAGGCCGCCGAGCAGGTGAAGCTGTGGCCGGCCGGAAGTCTGAACGGGCGGGGATGGGAGCAGGCCGGGCCGCTCGCCCTCGTGTTCGTCATGTCCGTGCCCGCCCCGGTGTGGGCCGGCCACATGCTGCGCCCGCTCGGCGTCGTGCTCGCCGCCACGGCGACCGGAGCCGCCGGGCCCATCGGGTTCGTCGCGCTCACCGCACCCCAGCCGGCCCGCCGTCTCACCCGCACGCCCCAACTGCCGCTCCTCAACACCGCGTTGATCGGCGCCCGTACCCTGCTGCCCCCGCTGGAGATCCCGGTCGGCGCGCTCACCGCGCTCGTCGGCGGGCCGTATCCGCTGTGGCTGCCCGGGAGGCGTGCGGGGACACGATGAGGGCCCCGGAGCAGTGCGGCTCCAGGGCCCTCGGTCAGGGGGCGGGCGTCAGATCGTCGTGGTGTCGATCACGAAGCGGTACCGGACGTCCGAGTTCACGACCCGCTCGTACGCCTCGTTGATCTCGTCCGCGCGGATCAGCTCGATCTCGGCACCCAGGGCGTGCTCGGCGCAGAAGTCGAGCATCTCCTGGGTCTCGGCGATACCGCCGATCGCCGAACCGGCCAGGGTCTTGTTCCCGCCGATGAGGGAGAAGAGGTTGAGCGCGATGGGCTCCTCGGGGGCGCCCACGTTCACCAGCGCGCCGCCCGTCTTCAGCAGGCTCAGGTACGCGCCGAAGTCGAGCGGTGCCGAGACCGTGGAGAGGATGACGTCGAAGGTGCCCGCCAGCTCCTGGAAGGTCTTCTCGTCGCTGGTCGCGTAGTAGTGGTCGGCGCCCAGCTTCAGGCCGTCGTCCTTCTTGCGCAGGGACTGGGAGAGGACCGTGACCTCGGCGCCCAGCGCGTGCGCGATCTTGACGCCCATGTGGCCGAGGCCGCCCAGGCCGATCACGGCGACCTTCTTGCCGGGGCCGGCGCCCCAGTGCTTGAGCGGGGAGTACGTGGTGATGCCCGCGCAGAGCAGCGGAGCGGCCACGTCGAGGGAGAGGCCGTCGGGGATGCGGACGGTGAAGTTCTCGTCGACGACGACCTTCTCGGAGTAGCCGCCGTAGGTGGGCTCGCCGTCCTTGCCGACGGAGTTGTACGTGCCGACGTTCCCGCCGGTGCAGTGCTGCTCCTGGCCCGCCTTGCAGTTCTCGCACGTGCGGCAGGAGTCGACGAGACAGCCGACGCCGACGCGGTCGCCGACCTTGAACCTGCTGACGCCGGAGCCGACGGCCTCGACGATGCCGGCTATCTCGTGGCCCGGGACCATCGGGAAGATGGCCTGGCCCCAGCCCTCCTGTGCCTGGTGGATGTCGGAGTGGCAGATACCGGCGAACTTGATGTCGATCAGGACGTCGAACTCGCCGACCTCGCGGCGCTCGATCGTGGTGCGCTCCAGGGGTGCCTTGGCCGCGGGTGCGGCGTAGGCGGCAACGGTGGTCATGCCGGGGGTCTCCTAGCGGGGGTCCGCGCCCGGCTGCCTTCTTCACGTTCCGTCCGGGCGCGGTGATCAGCATGCCGGAAGGGACAAGCGTCACCCAGCCCCCACCTCTGCATACGTCTGCCGTGCCTACCACTGACGGGGTCAGGCTCGTGGACGTACGACCGTGAATACTGGACGTATGGACGAACAGCCCGATCCCGTACAGGAGCCCGCAGGCCGGGCCGGTGGTGCCCTGGACCGGCGCGCCGAGCTCAGTGAGTTCCTGCGCACCCGGCGGGCCCGGCTGAAGCCGGAGGACGTGGGGCTGCCGGACTTCGGGCGGCACCGGCGGGTGCCGGGGCTCAGGCGCGAGGAGCTGGCGCAGCTGGCCGGGGTCTCGGTGGCGTACTACACCCGGCTGGAGCAGGGCAACGGGCGGAACGTGTCGGCGGAGGTCCTCGACTCCATCGCGCGGGCGCTGCGGCTGACGGACGCGGAGCACGCGCATCTGACCCATCTCGCGAAGCCGAAGCAGCACAAGAAGAAGCCGGTGGCGCGGACGCAGCAGGTGCGGACGTCGCTGTTGCAGCTGCTGGACACCATGGACGCGGTGCCGGCGTACATCGGGGGCCGCTACTCGGACATCCTGGCCTGGAACCGGATGGCCGCGGCCGTCTTCGGCGACTGGGGGGAGCTGGCGCCGCAGGAGCGGAACTGGGCGCGGCTGGTGTTCCTGAACCCCGCCTACCGCGACCTGTTCGTGGCGTGGGAGGAGAAGGCGTCCGACATGGTCGCCCTGCTGCGCATGCAGGCGGGCTGCTATCCGGACGATCCCCGGCTGTCCGCGCTGGTCGGTGAACTCTCCGTCAAGAGCGAGGAGTTCAGACGCCTGTGGGCCACGCACGACGTCAAGGAGAAGAGCTACGGGGTGAAACTCCTGCGCCACCCCCTGGTCGGCGACCTGACCCTGAACTACGAGTCCTTCCCCCTGACCGACGGCACGGATCAGGGCATGGTCGTCTACCACGCGGAGCCGGGCTCGCCCACGGCGGAGGCGCTGCGGTTGCTGGCCAGCTGGGGGGCTGACGCGACGCGGGCGGGGCATTCGGCACCGTCGGCTTGAGGCGTGCGCGGCGTTGTCGATGCCCTGGGGGCTGCCGCCCCCAG
>NZ_JBSFHA010000187.1:0-3533 GCF_053596855.1 Streptomyces sp. NPDC001617 | reverse complement strand
AAGACCACCCGCGCAATCCGCGATCAGCCCGAACGAACCCTCCCGCTCCTGGGCATCACCAACCCGGACGCTCAGGGAACTTGATCAAGCCCTGATGCCGGGCTGGATGTTCACGCCCGTTCGGTCGTTAACCTCGAACTTTCTTGAGGGTCCGTCAGCTTGCTGACGGACCCTTTGTGGTGAGTGTCGGTGGGGATTTTCGGAGTATGGGCAGGCCGATGGCCCGGTTGTCGCGTCGGGTGTGCGCCGGGTTCCACGGTTCCGGTGGGGTAGTGCTGCTCGTAGGGACGGGAACGAACTGGTCAGCCGGGGTTCGGGAGGGCGTGGAGCCGGTCCAGGGCATCGGTGATCACGTCGGTCCAGGGCCAGTGGCTGGCGAGCCGGAGGTAGCCGCGGCGGCCGGTGGTGATGAGCTGGGCGGCGGTGGAGAACAGCCGAAGCCGCAGGCGGCGGGGCTCCCAGAGCCGGGCTTGGCCGGGCAGAGCGAGCAGGGGCATCCAGGCGAGCAGGTCCAGAGCGATCTGGACGATCTCCAGCCAGATCTGATTCTGTGCGGCGCCGTGGAGGGGGAGGTTGCGCAGACCGGTGGCGCGGGCGGCGCGGATACGGTCCTCGGCCCGGGCCCGCTGGCGGTGGCGCAGTTCGAGGGCGGCGATCACCTCTGCGGCGGTGTTGGTGGCGAAACAGGTCAGCCTCATGCCGTCGGCGTCGGTGAAGCGCAACTGGGCACCGGGGTGAGGTCGTTCCTTGCGCACGATCAGCCTCAGGCCCTTCGGCCAGCCCTTAAGGCAGTCGCCGTCGAGTTCGGCCACCCAGGCGCCGTGGCGGAGGTCGCCGTCGGGTTCCACGGCCGGTGTCCAGGCCGAGGCCGGGACCTTCAGGACGGCCTGGTGGATGGCGTCGGTGATGGTCATGCCGACCGAGTACGACAGCCACCTTCCGCGCTGGGCGAGCCAGGCGACGAACTCGTGGGTTCCGCCGCCGGAGTCGGTGCGGATCAGCGTCTGACGGCCGTGCCGGAGCCGTTTGGGCAGCTGGGCCAGGGCCAGCTTGGTGGCCTCGATGTGGTCGGTGGCGGTGTTGGAGCCCGCGTTGCCGGGCCGCAGCAGGCCCACGACCGGCTCGCCGGACCCGCCACGGCCGTGGTCGACGAACCCCATCAGCGGGTGGTGGCCGAACGTCTTCTTCCAGGTCGCGGCGGCGTCCTGTTTCTCGGAGTGGGCCAGGACGAGGACGCCGTCGATGTCCACGATCACTTGCCCGTCCGCGTCCGGTGCTGTGTCACCGGCCAACCGCCATACGTGTTCGCGTACTTAGGCGCGGGCGGTGCGCAGGGCGGCCAGGACCCGCTGTCCGCCCGACGCCAGCTTGCTGATCAGCCGGGAGACCGTGGGATCGGAGGCCACCGGCCCGAACACGGCCGGCTCGGCCCGCAACATGCCCACATCGGCCAGGCAGTCCCCGCCCAGTGCCACCGCGAGTGCGACATCCAGCAGGATCTTGCCCGGATCGTGCACCGTCCCCGGCTTTCGCCAGGGCACGAGCGCCGCCGATATCGCCGTATCGAGACCGGACTTGCCGATCGTCTCGACCAACAGCACGGCCCCGGCCTGTGAAACGACTCCGCGACCGCCGCCCTCGACGCGGACACGCGGGTAGGACCCGATACGCTTCTTCACCTGGGAAGTGCCTCCGGCGGTGGCGGGAACAAGGACCTCAGCAATCCTCATTCTCGCTGGTCAGAGGCACTTTCTGCTTTCTTGATCACCAGCCGGACAGCACGCCTCGTGAAAGCGCGAGGCTAGCCACCCCCACCCCCTAGTACCCCACACGCCACGCCAATGTGTGATGGACCTCACGTTGCGAGTTGAGGTAGCGTCAAAAGACGTGCAGGTCGGGGTGGTTGTTCAGGGCTTGCGACGCTGGCCGAATTGGCCTGCAGTACGGTCTCGGCCGCACCGTGCGGGGCTCCGGTCACCTGCTCGGTGAACTCGGCCAGAGTGAGGTGAGGGCCGTCGCCGTTCGGAGGTCACCGGCGCGCGGTCGCCGAGCGGGGGTCGCAGGCGGTGCAGGCCAGGCTGTCCACCGGGGGGGCCTTGATCCACGGGGACCTGGCTGCGGCGGTACTGGCTGCGTCTCTTGGTCGCCCAGGCCCTGCTCGGGGTCCACTCGGTCGGGACGTGGCGCTCGGGAAGGTCGGGGATACGACTGGCGCAGGCTGCGCACTGGCGGTACGTCAGCCGCTCGTTGACGACCCAGTTCGAAGGATCTCCCGCTTCATCGGCGTCGACCAGGACCAGACCGGCCTGCCCGTCCCAGCCCTCCGGCCGGTCGCGGTCGGGGTCGTAGCAGTCGGACACCACGCAGCCGGGGCCGAGGACGCGTCCGGCCACACGCTCCAGGCGCTCCGCGTCGTCCTCGCCCGGCTCGGTGACCTGCTAGCGCCCGAACGCGCCGGGCCGAAAGATCAGCCACATGGGACGGTCGAGCTGGACGGCGGTCTGGCCGAGGGTGACGACGTACCCGTCGATGGGACAGAGGTACCGGCCGCGGCCGCGGCCGGACGTCACATCGCGGCGGGGCGCTGGGCCCAGAAGGGGGTGACGTCGATGAGTTGGTCGCCGTGCTCGCTGTTGAGGATGCGCAGCCACACCTCCGTGCTTGTGATGCTGGCGCGGTACGCGGTCACGTCCCAGGGTTCGGTGGTGAACCTGCAGGTGTCGGCGCGCGCGATCACAGTGTCCGGGGCGTCGGGCGTGGACATGTGCAAGACGGTGCCGTCATAGACGAGCCGGATCCCGTCCTGCTGGAGTACTAGTAGTGCCTGGTCAGGTTCATTCGCCGGTGGCGTGTCCGTTTGATTGAGTGTGTCGTTGACTGGGTGTGCTGGGTGGGGAGTTGGCCGCGGTCCGGTGTGATCTGGAGGACTTCGCGGCGGAGATGTTCGAGCCGTTCGCGCGGGCGGATCAGCGCCGGTGGGGCGAGGTCTATCTGCGGGGACTGCTGCTGGACGGGCGGCGCAAGTCGGTGGAACCGATGGCCGCCCGGCTGGGCGAGGACGGCAACCGGCAGGCCCTGGCCCACTTCATCACCTCCAGCCCGTGGGAGGCAGCGCATGTACGGGCCCGCCTCGCCTGGCGGATGCAGCGGGTGATCAAACCGACCGCGTTGATCATCGATGACACCGGCTTCCTCAAGGACGGTGAGGCGTCAGCTTGCGTGGCCAGGCAGTACACGGGCACCGCGGGCAAGGTCACCAACTGCCGGGCCGGGGTGTCGCTGCATCTGGCGTCCGACAGTGCCTCGGCGGCTGTCGACTGGCGGCTTTTCCTGCCCGAGAGCTGGGATCCCGCCTCGCCGAAGGCCGATGCGGCCAAGGTCGCCCGCCGCGGGCCGTGCGGCGTCCCCGCCGAAGTGGGCCACGTCGAGAAGTGGCAGCTGGCCCTGGACATGATCGACGAGACCCGATCGTGGGGCATCGACGTCCCGCTCGCCGTCGCCGACGGCGGATACGGCGACACCGCGGCCTTCCG
>NZ_JBSFHA010000186.1:0-3580 GCF_053596855.1 Streptomyces sp. NPDC001617 | reverse complement strand
TTGCCGCCCGCGACCGGTGAGGTCTGGCGTGGCAAGCGTTCCGCCGAGGAACTCTTCGCGGGGACCGGCCATGGCGACCCGGCCGCGTCCGGCCGTTCCGAGTTCACCTTCCCGGCGTTCGCCAGCTTCAGCCGCGACGAGTTCAAGGCCAGTGTGTTCATGTGGGCCACTCCCCTGCCAGGGACACTCCCCGTGCTGGTCCGTGTGGAACTCACCGGGAACTGGGGCCGGGACATCACGCCGTTCTCGAACAACCCGCACGAGGAGGAGGTGCTGCTGCTCCCCGGAGCCCGGCTGGGGATCGAGGCCCGAACGGTCGACAGCGACGGCAGAGGCGACTTCGAGCACATCCGGGCCCGGGAGGTGCCGCCGCCGTCGGCGGGGCTGCTGGGTGGCTCTCCGGACGCGGTCGCCGGGTCCAGTGGTTCACGCGCTGTGGAGCCGGACAGCAGCCAGGTGGGCGCCGTGTCCGTCCTCGGGGATTCGGTGGTGTCGGACAGCACATCGGCGCCGGGCAGTGGTCCTGACCTCGGGGTGCTGTACACGGACCCCGAATACCTTCCACGGGCGCGGGAGTTCGAGCAGCGGTTGGGTGAGTTCGCGTCCGGTCATCCGGCGGCGCTGAGGGCTGCTCGGCGGAGTGTGGAGCGTCTGTTCAAGGTGCTCACCGATGCCCACCCCGCGGAGCGCCGGGAGGATATCGCCAAGGTCCTCCTCGATGGCCTGGAGCCGGTGGGCAGGGTCCGTGGAACGACCGCGCGGTCGCGTCTGCAGGGTCTGCTGGAGTCGGGCGGTTCGCGCGAGCTGATGACGGCTTTCACGAACGGGGTGCTGTTCCACGACTCCCCGCTGACGCTGAAGGCGTTGCTGCGTGACATCGCCGAGTCGGGTGACTGGGCGAGGGCCGCGAGCCTTGGGCTCGATGCGGAGGCGCTGCGTGAGGGGCTGGCCGTACTGGAGGGTGCGGAGCTGCCGTCGGGTGTGTTCGCCGGGACGGCCGCCAGGCTCGGGAACGCCTTCGGGCTGCTGAACGTGCCCGAGACGGACGGGGAAGCCTTCGCGCTGGCTGTGATCGGGCGGATGCTTCCGCTGGGAGACCGTTCGCTGTACGAGGTGCTGGCCGGTCTGCAGGCGACGGACGTGGTGCCGTCGCTGGCGGGGAACCCGTTGGACGACGCGGCGCTGGTCTACCGGTCGATTCCGGGGGTGTCGCTCGCCGAGGTGCGTCGGAACGTCGGCGACAAGGGCATGCTGCCGCACGAGGCCCTTTACTGGCACAAGATCACGACTCACGTCCAGAGGGGTGGTTTCGCCGAGCCCGGTGCAGAGAGTCTGGCCATCGCGCAGCTGCTCAGGAAGCAGTTCGAGAGCCTCGTCGGCACGCGGATCCTCCGCCTCAACGTGGACGCGTCCACCCGGCGCTGGTTGCGGGAGAACCACATGACGGCGTCGCAGGTGCTGGAGAAGCTGAGTCCGGCTCACTTCGCCGTCCTGGCGGCGTACACCACCACGGCTTCCCCGCTGATCAACACCGTGCTCAAGTTCGGGTCCGCCGAGGTACGCCCGGAGCTGCGCCGCCGGGTCAGGCGGCTCATCAACGAGCATCTCCACCTGGGCAAGGACCTCAGCCCCGTGCTGGGCGACGACCCGGCTGCCGCAAGGCTGCTCGACTCCTACCGGCGTAACCCGTACCAGCTCCAGGAGAGGGAGCGGCTGGCGGAGGCGATCTACGCCGCGGCCGAGAGGCTGCTGCCCGCCATCGAGCGGGAGATGACTGCCCACGCCGCGATGCTGCTGGACGCGCTGGAGCAGTTGCCGCCCGCGACCGGTGAGGTCTGGCGCGGCAAGCGCTCCCTCGCGGACCTCCACGCGGGAATCGGACCGATCGACTCCGCCGACCCCGGCGTCACCGAACTGTCGTTCCCGGCGTTCGCCAGTTTCAGTCGTAACGAAGCCCTGGCCATGCAGTACCTGGACCGGAACTGGGTGCCGGGGCTCCGTCGCGTCCTGGTCCGTGCCCAACTCGCAGGGAACATGGGCCGGGACATCACACCGTTCTCCGCGAACCCGCTGGAGGAGGAGGTGCTGCTGCTTCCCGGGGCCCGGCTGAAGATCGAGTCCCGTGAGTTGGTCCCGAACCACGGCCATCGGTACGAACGGATCGTGGCCCGGGAGGTGCTGCCGCTGTCGGCGGAGCTGCGGCGGTTCGCCGTGACGTTCGGCAAGCTGGAGGAGCGTGCGGCCGAGGGCTTGTGGGTTGAGGCGGCGCGGGTCACGGCGCAGCACAACCCCTTCCGCCTGAGGGTGGCCGAGGGCCCCGGTTCGTTGCTGGAGCGGGACTCCGAGCAGTACTGGGCGACGATGCGCGTGGCCCAGGAACTGCACGAGAACGAGGGCGCGCCGGACCGGCTCGAGCGGGCCGTCGAGGTGGCCAAGACCCTGGCCGCGGAGCGGGGCGTCGACGCGTCGCGGCGGCCGGGCCTGCGGGGCGGCTCTCCGGACGTCACGGTCGCTGAGTCCAGCAGGGCTGGCGCGTCGGCGTTCGGCGTAGCGATGGGCGAGGCTGCGGCGGTTGCGGACGGCTCGGAGGCGACCGACGAGGTCCCTGGGCCGCTGAGGGTGCTGTACACGGACCGGGCGTATGTCCCGCTGGCGCAGGGGTTCGAGGAGAGCCTGGCCACGTACGCGGCTACGCACCCGAGGGCGCTGGAGATGGCGCGGAGTGCGGTGAACGTTCTCTTCGGGGTGCTCTCCGGAGCGCGTCCCGGCCTGCGCGGGGAGGAGATCCTGCAGGTTTTCCGGCCGGACGGGCCGATGCCGGACCCGGCGGAGGAGGAGGCCTGGGCGACCGGGATCGACGACCTGACCGAGCGTGACCTGCCGGGGTTGATGGCGGCCTTCCACCAGGGGGCGCTGTCCGGCGATTCCCCGCTGGGTTTGCAGGCGTTGCTGCGTGAGATTGCCGGCTCGGGTGACTGGGCGAGGGCGCAGGAGCTGGGCCTGGACGTCGAAGCGGTGCGGGAGGGCGTGACGCCCGCGCTGCTGCCCGAGCGTGCGTCGCGGACCGCCGCGGAGCTGGGGAACGTCCTTCGGGTGCTGAACCTCGCCGATCAGGACGGGGACGGGTTCGCGCTCGCTCTGATCGCGTGGCTGCTGCCGCAGCGGGAGGAGTCGCTCTACGAGGTTCTGGCGGGTCTGCGGACCACGGGCGTGGTCCCGTCGCTGGCCGGGGACGCGTTGCAGGACCCCGCGCGGATGTACCGGTCTGTTCCCGGGCTCGAGTTGGGCGAGATCCGCCGGGAGGTCGCCGACGACGGTTTGCTGCCGCACGAGGCCGTCTACTGGTCCAAGATCCAGGACGGCGTTTTCTCCGAGCCGGCAGAGGAGCTGCAGGATAACGCCAGGCAGCAGAGGGAGTGGTTCTCCGATCTGGCCGACCGGGCCAGGCAGCGGAGGGAGGGGTCCTCCGACCTGGATCACACGCTGCCTGCCGAGCGCTGGTTGTTGCGGCACGACATGGCGGCGCAGGAGGTGCTGGACCGGCTGTCCCTGCCTCATTTCGTCGCCCTGATGGCGTACA
>NZ_JBSFHA010000185.1:0-3621 GCF_053596855.1 Streptomyces sp. NPDC001617 | reverse complement strand
AAGTCCCGCCTGCCCCGCGACGCCCGGCACGCGCTCTCGACGCACCGGGCACAAGCCCGAGTACGTCCAGTACGAGGGCCTGCACCCGGCACGCCGAGAGCACGCACCGGACGCCGCAGGGCCCGCCCTACGGGCGGACGACGGGACTTTCGCAAAGGCCCTAGATCCCGGCCGCCCGCACCGCCTCGTAGATCTCGGCGGCCACGTCCTTGAGCTCCTGGACGTCCCGGGCCTGGCCCTGGAGCTCGAAGAAGAACTCGGGCAGGCCGCTCTCGGCGTGGGCCGCGAGGTCCTCGACGATCTGGGCGACACTGCCCTGGAACGGGGAGCGGTCGGCGCCGTCGTACGCCTTCGGGGTGTACTGCGCGTTCACCCGTACCACCGTCTCGATCGGGGCGGTGCGTCCGCGCTCGGCCGCCAGGTCCCGCAACTGCCGCCACTGCGAGGTCAGTCGCTCGGCGCCCATGCCGATGGGCATCCAGCCGTCGGCGCGGTCGACCAGCCGGGTCATCGCCTTCCTGCTGTTGGTGGGCAGCAGGATCGGGATGGGGCGGGCGGGCTTGGGGCCGACCACGGCCGAGGCGATCTTTGTGATCCCGCCCTCGTACATCACCGGGTCCGGGCCCCACACCGCCCGGCAGACGTCGATGATCTCGTCCAGGACGCGGCCCCGCTCCTTGAACGGCGCCACACCCGCGGCCGCGTACTCGTCGAGCGACCAGCCGGTGCCGAGCCCGGCCAGCACCCGGCCGCCGCTCGCCGCGTCCAGGGTGGCGAGGGCCTTGGCCAGCTGGAAGGGGCCGTGCAGCGGGGCCACGAGGATGCTGGTGCCGAGGCGCGCCCGCTCCGTCGCCGCGGCGGCCAGGGTCAGCGTCACCAGCGGGTCCGGTACACCGCGGTACAGGTCGGGCCAAGGGAGGCCCTCGATGCCGTACAGACCCTGGGTCATGGGTTCGGGGTACAGGGCGCGCTCGTAGACCCACAGGCTCTCGTAGCCGATCTGTTCGGCGGTACGTGCCACGTCGGGGACATCGCGTCCGATGTCGTACTGCCGCGCTTGGGGAAGGCTCAGGCCCAGCCGAATGGCCATGCGTACGCTCCTTTGCGTCGGTTCAATCGTCAACCTAACGCGGAAACAGGGGAGTCGGCGCGGTGCGTCGCGGTGCGTGGCCGGATCAGTCCGGCAGTGGCGTGAGCAGCATGCGTCCCGCGAAGCCGACCGCCGTGTCGAGGCGCTCGGTGAACTCCTCGGCCACGTCCGGGAGGCGGCGCAGTGCCCAGAGGGCCCGGGCTGCCGTCCAGGTGGCGTCGCGTGCCCGCTCCAGGCTCCAGGAGCCGAGCAGATGGGTGAGGGGGTCGGCGATCTGGAGGAGGTCGGGGCCCGGCATCAGCTCTTCGCGGATGCGCTCCTCCAGAGAGACGAGGAGGTCGCCCACGCGTTCGAACTCATCCTCCAGATCGGCCGGTTCGCAGTGCAGGCTACGACATGCGTCCACGACGGCGAGCGCCAGGTCGTGGCCGATGTGCGCATTGATGCCCGCCAACGCGAACTGCAGCGGACGTACCCCGGGATGGCGGCGGAACTGGAACAGGGGTCGCCAGCAGGCAGGCGGTCGCCGGCCGTCGGACACCGCCTCGACGGCGGCGAGATAGCGCTCCGCGAACCGCACGTCCAGCGTGATCGCCGCCCGGGCGTCCGGGAACCGGCCGGCGTCGATCCGCCGGTCGACCTCCTCCGTGACGGCGAGGTAGACGCGGTTGAAGACCGCGATCCCGTCCCGCTCGGGCAGGGTCGAGTCCAGGGCGCGCATACGGGAGACGACCGCGTCCACGGATGGGATGAACTGTTCCAATTGCGGCATGAGGGAAGGGTCTCAGTCCTAGGCTGACCGGAGTGGCGGCGGGTCCGACGCTTCCCCAGAACGGGGGAACGGGCGCCCGTTGCGGGGGAGGGGGAGCGGACGTGTCAGGCTCACGTGCGCAGCGGCTGGCCGCCCGCAGGAGCCGGCGCAGGCGTGCCCGACGCAACGCCATGGTCGCGGTGGCCTCGGTGGTGGTCGCCGTCGGTACCGCGACCGGCATGATCTCCGCCCTCGACGACGGGCGCGGCGCCGACGAGGCGAAGCCCGAAGTGACCAGCTCACCGCGGCTCGATCAGCTGCCCGTGGTGCCCTCTCCGTCCGCCACCGTCACCAAGTCGCCCTCTCCCGAGCCGAGTTCGACGAAGAAGGCCAGTCCGTCGCCGACCAGGACGGCGGAGAAGAAGCCGCGGCCCGCTCCCGCGTCCGCCCGCCTCTACCTCCACCCCGAATCCCACGTCCTCGACTGGGTCCGCGCCCACCCGGCCGACCCGCGCACCCCGCTCATCGAGTCCCGTATCGCCGACCGGCCGGCTGCCGTGTGGTTCGCCGACTTCACGCCGACGACCATCACCGCCCGGGTCCGCGCGGTCACCTCGGACGCCGCCGCGCAGGGCCGGGTGCCGGTGCTCGTGGCGTACGCGATCCCGGACCGCGACTGCGGAGGTGCCTCCCAGGGCGGGGCGCCCGACCTCGATGCCTACGACGGCTGGATCGACGACTTCGCGGCGGGGCTGGGCTCCGGCGAGGTCGTCGTCGTCCTGGAGCCCGACTCCATCGCCCAGTCCGAGTGCCTCTCCGACGGCCAACGCGCGGACCGTTTCGCCTCGTTGGCCCGCGCGGGCCGCGTCCTCAAGGCCGCCGATCCGAAGGCGCGGGTGTACTACGACGCCGGGCACTCCGGCTGGAACCCGGCCGCCGCACAGGCGGCCCTGCTGAAGCGGGCCGGCGCCGCCTCGGCCGCCTCCTCCGACGGGATCTTCAGCAACGTCTCCAACTTCCACACGACGTCCGACGAGATCGCCTACGACCGCCAGGTCCTCGACGACCTGGGCGGCCCGTCGAGTCTCGGCGCCGTCATCGACACCAGCCGCAACGGCAACGGTGCTCCGGCCGACGGCGACTGGTGCGACCCCGCCGGCCGCAGACTCGGTCGGGCGCCGACGCTGAGCACGGGCGAGGCGCGGATCGACGCCTACCTGTGGGTGAAGCTGCCGGGGGAGTCGGACGGGTGCGAGGGTGCGCCGGGGACGTTCAGCCCGTCGTACGCCTATGACCTGGCGCGCTGACCCTCGCCTTCGGCTGCTTCGGCGTAGGGCTCGTCCAGGTGAGGTCTCGCCTTCTCTGTGCGTGAAGTTCTGTACGTGAAGTCCTGTGCGGACCATTGTCACGAATACCTCGGAGTTCTACGCTCGCACGGTCCTACTCATGAACTGCGTTCACATTCCTGACCATTCGTTCGATGGATCGGAGTGCTCGATGAGAGGAAGATCCCGTGCGGCCGTCCTGCTGGCCGCGGTGATGAGTCTTGGAGCCGTCCTCGTCCCCTCCGCGCAAGCGACCCCGAAGGCCCCGGACACGGCCGTCCTCGACGGTGGCCGAATGCAGCTGACGAAGGCCCGGCTGGACCGTGGTGATCCCCAACTGCGCCGGGCTCTACGGAACGTGACGGCCCGCGCCGACAACTGGCTGTCCCAGGGCCCCTGGACGGTCGTCGACAAGCCCAAACCCGCACCCGGCGGCGACATCCACGACTACCTCA
>NZ_JBSFHA010000184.1:0-3884 GCF_053596855.1 Streptomyces sp. NPDC001617 | reverse complement strand
GCCGACCTCGCCCTGGCAGCCGACCTCGGCGCCGGAGATGGAGGCGTTCTCCTTGAAGAGCATGCCGATGGCGCCGGCGGCGAGGAGGAAGCGGACGATACCGTCGTCGTCCGCGCCGGGGACGAAGTTGAGGTAGTAGTGCAGGACGGCGGGGATGATGCCGGCCGCGCCGTTGGTCGGCGCGGTCACCACACGTCCTCCGGCCGCGTTCTCCTCGTTCACCGCCATCGCGTACAACGTGACCCACTCCATGGCGTGCGCCAACGGATCGCCCCCGGCGCGCAGTTGCCGGGCCACGGCCGACGCCCGGCGGCGCACCTTCAGCCCGCCCGGCAGGATGCCCTCACGTGTCAGGCCACGAGCCACGCACGCCTCCATGACCTGCCAGATCTCCAGCAGCCCCGCGCGGATCTCGTCCTCGGTGCGCCACGCCTTCTCGTTCTCCAGCATCAGCGCCGAGATCGACAGGCCGGTCTCCTTCGTGAGGCGCAGCAGCTCGTCGCCGGTCCGGAAGGGGTAGGTGAGGACGGTGTCGTCGAGCTTGATGCGGTCCTGCCCGACGGCGTCCTCGTCGACGACGAAGCCGCCGCCCACCGAGTAGTACGTCTTCTCCAGCAGGGGAATCCCTTCGGTGTCGTACGCGAAGAGGGTCATGCCGTTGGCGTGGTACGGCAGGGCGCGGCGGCGGTGCAGGATCAGCTGCGTCGAGGCGTCGAAGCCGATCTCGTGGGCGGGCCCGATCTCCGCGCCGAGGAGGCGGAGGCGTCCGGTGGAGGTGATGCGGTCGGCCTCGGCGTCGGCGGACTCCACGTCGACCGTGTGCGGTTCATGGCCTTCGAGGCCGAGCAGGACGGCCTTCGGGGTGCCGTGGCCGTGGCCGGTCGCGCCGAGCGAGCCGAAGAGCTCGGCCCGCACCGAGGCCGTCTGCGCGAGCAGGCCCTCCTTCTTCAGGCGGCCGACGAACATACGGGCGGCACGCATCGGGCCGACCGTGTGCGAGCTGGACGGCCCTATGCCGATGGAGAAGAGGTCGAAGGCGCTGATGGCCACGGCGGGCTTCCTTGTCTGAGCGGAGCGGGTGTGGACCGGGGGAGCGGCGGGCTCGGCCGCTCTGCTTGCGCAGGCAGCAGTGCGCGGCACACGCATCGGCGGACAGGGCGCCCGAGATGCTCTCGGCGCGGAGCCTGAACGGCCAACCCTCGCTGTAGGGAGCCGAGTTGACCACTGCGGGGTTCTCGGCGAGCGCGCTGTTCACGTCCAGGACCGCGCCCGACCTGCTTGTAGCGTAATTCGCAACTAGATTCTTAATGTGAAACATGGTCGCCACTGCGGAGAGGGACTGTCAAGAGATGGTCCCGTTGAAAGAGATAGTGAATCGATGCCCTGTGCGTCGAGAAGCAGCGGCAGTGAGTCGCCCTCCGGGAGTGCGACTCGAACCGGTTCGATAAAACGTCGATGGAGGCTAGCGGCGCCGAAAGAGCGCCAGTAAGACCCACAGCACGGATTGGACGTCGATTTCCTGGAAGTGCACGCCAGGCATTGACACCCGTGCCTGCTCGCTCCTACCGTCCCCTCACGCGAACCGGTTCGACGATCGGTTCGGCCGCTGGCTCACTCGCGAACCGGTTCGCTACATTCGACCTACTCGACGCAGACGGCGACGACGCAGACACAGACCAGGGAGCGCCCCGTGAACATCGGAGAGATCGCCAAGCGGGCCGGTGTCTCGCGGAGCACCGTCTCCTACGCGCTCAGCGGCAAGCGCCCGGTGTCCGAGGAAACCCGGCAGAAGATCCAGCGGGTCATCGACGAACTGGGCTACCGCCCGAACGCGAGCGCCCGCGCCCTGGCCAACGGCCGGACCAGCACCCTCGGCCTGGTCTTCCCGCCGGCCGGAAACCACTACACCGGTATGCAGCTGGACTTCATCGGCAGTGTGGTGGAGGCCGCGGCTGCCTTCGACTACGACGTACTGCTCTCCCCGAGCGGGGCGGACAGCGACCGCTCGTTCCAGCGGCTGCTGGCCGAACGGCGGGTCGACGGCGCGATCCTGATGGAGATCAGGCTGGAGGACGACCGGATCGACCATCTGGTCGCCGAGGGCTTCCCCGCCGTGTGCATCGGCCGCACCGCGCGGCCGGACGGCGACTGGTGGGTGGGCCTGGACCACACCGCGCTGGCGGCGGCCTGCGTCCACCACCTGGCCGACCTGGGCCACCGCAGGATCGCCTTCGTCAACCGGCCCGAGCGCATGCTGCGCGCCGGGTACGAGTCGGCGCACCGGGGGCTGGACGGCTTCACCAAGGCCGCGGCCGAGCGCGGGCTCACCGTCCGCACGTACTGCTGCGGCGACGACCCCTCCTCCGGCGAGGCCTGCGTGGAGCGGATCCTGCACGACGATCCCGCCACCACGGCAGTGGTCACCCTCAACGAGGCCGCGCTGGGCGGCATCTACCGCGGTCTGGCCGCATCGGGCCGCCATGTGCCGCACGACTTCTCCATCACCGGAGTCGTGGCGAGCCGCTGGGCGGAGACAGTGACCCCGCAGCTCACCGCGGCGGACGTACCGGCGGAACAGATGGGACGCCTCGCCGTCGAACTGCTCGTCGAGCGCCTGGACCACCCCGACGCGGCGCCCCGCCACCACCTGCTCACCCCGCCCATCTCCCTGCGCGCCAGTACCGGCCCCGCGCACCCGCGCCACGACGCCTGACACACCCGGCTCACCCTCCTCGCCGCAGGCCAGTCGGGCGGGAAGACGTAGGGAACTCCCGTAGGCGCCAACACACTTGCCCTGTACTACAACAAGAAGGTCCTCCAGGCCGCGGGCGTCGACATCGCCTGGGTCAAGGACTGGGCTTCGCTGACGGCGGCCCTGGAGAAGGTGAAGAAGGCCGGCAAGAAGGGGATCACCTTCTCCGCGATCGGCACCGAGGAGGGCAGCTTCCAGTTCCTGCCCTGGTACTGGGGCGCGGGCGCCAAGCTCACCCGACTCGACTCCCCCCAGGGCGAGTCGGCGCTGTCCCTGTGGAACGGCTGGCTGAAGAAGGGCTACGCCCCCAACTCGGTGCTCAACAACACCCAGACCACCAGCTGGCAGGAGTTCGCCACCGGCGACTACGCGTTCGCCGAGAACGGCACCTGGCAGCTCGCCAACGCCGAGAAGGCCGGCTTCGAGTACGGCGTCCTGCCCATCCCCGGCGCCTCCGGCGGCAACGCCTCCGCCCCCACCGGCGGCGAGTTCGTCTACACGCTCAAGGTCTTCGACATCATCTGGATCATGACCAAGGGCGGCCCGGCCGACTCCTCCACCACCTTCGCCACCTGGTCCTACCGGCTCGGCTTCGGCAACCTGCTGCCCGTCTTCGGCCCCGGAGCGGCCGTCGGCAACCTGCTCGTCGTCGCCGCCCTGGTCTTCGGCCTGGTGTACTTCAGGGTCCAGCGAAAGCAGGCACTGGCATGACGACTCGTAGCTGGTGGAAGACCGGTGTCGGCCTCGCCCTCACCGCCGTCATGCTCTTCCCGGTCTACTGGATGCTCAACGCCTCCTTCACCCGCGACCAGGACCTGCGCAAGAGCCCGCCCGACCTGTTCCCCGCCCACGCCACCCTGGAGGGCTACCGGGCCGTAGTCGACCAGCAGTTGCCCTACCTCGGCACCAGCCTCGTCATCGGCCTGGGCACCGTCGCCCTCACGGTGGCGCTGGCCGCCCCCGTCGGCTACGCGCTCGCCAAACTCCAACTCGGCCTGCTCCAGTCGGTCCCCGGACTGATCGTCGCGGACTCCACGCTGGCCGTCCCCTTCGCCGTCCTCATCTTCACCGCGTTCATGTCCGGCATCCCCGGCGAACTGCTCCAGGCCGCCCAGATGGACGGCGCCGGACC
>NZ_JBSFHA010000183.1:0-4003 GCF_053596855.1 Streptomyces sp. NPDC001617 | reverse complement strand
GCATCTACATGGCACTGATGAGCCTGGACCCGACGGGGAAGGGCCGCAAGAGGTGGACCATGCGCTGGAAGGCACCACTCAACGCGTTCCAGATCGCCTTCGAGGGCCGCCTGACCCCGAGCAACAACTGACCACTCAACAACCAAGATCAGCCGTTAAATTGACACACCCTCTGCCGGCGGTGGGCTTCGGAGCCTGCCTGGTGGTTTCGGCAGGGGCCCTGTGTCGTGGTCGGCGTCGCCGCCGCGACGATCAGTTATGGGGGCGACTATGCGCGTACAGGCAATATGGATTGGGGCGGGTATGGAAAGTCGCTTGCTTGGACAGTGGGAGGCGGTCTTGTGGCTGGTGGTCTGGCGAAGGCGATGGGCGCCACTTGGAGAGATGCAGCTCTCGGCAATGCGTTTGAACGTGCCGAGGTTGAAGTCCCTCTGTACCGGACGAAGCTGGGCCCGGGTGCTGGAGTCGGCGGTGGCCGCAGGGGTTATGTGACCCAGACGACAACGATACTGGACAAGGGTAGAACCGCTCTGAACGTAGCGGTGAACGCACAGGTGGGCTGGGGTGTGTGCGGAGAAGGAGCGGCCAGCGCTCTCCATGGTCGCTTGGGATGTTAGGGCGAGTCGATGAAAGACCGAGTTCTGCGGCGACGATCCTGGCCGATCCTGGCCGGGATCGCGACCATCGCTGTCTGGGGCGTCTATCCCTGGGGCGTGCAAGCCGGCATAACCCATGGCAACTATCGTGACCTGTGGCTCGTTACGGCGGTTTTTTCTGCGGTGACCGCGCTCTTCTTGCGACTGGGAACTTGCGTGGCTGTACTGCGCGCGGAATCTCTCATCGTCATCAACCCCATCGGGGCTAAGGAAGTCAAGTACCAAGACATTCGCAAAGTGGTGTCGGGGCGAGGGGCCAGTCTCAAGATCATGACGGTTCGAGACGAGTTGCTTGCTCCCGTGGTGTTCGGTGCATCTCTTTTGGACTACCCATTCGGTACGTCAGAGTCGGCGGCCTTGGATATCAGAGAGCGGATGCCGCGCAGGCCGAGAAACCTGGCAGATGCTGAGCCGATCAAGAAAACCCGCGTGAGATTTTGTCGACCGGCAGATATATTTTTGGTGATCGCCGTTCTGGCCGGGATGGTCGGAGGAACGGTCGGACTGGTCAATTAGCACCGGAGTATTAGTGCGGTCCAGCAAGGTGACGCCCTCACCGCTGACACGGATGGCCACGTCTATGTTGTCGACCGGGTTGTGGAGAATGCCTCCGAGCGGGTGTCGCGCAAGATTATGAAGATGATGCAGCGTAAGAACGAGTTTCTACGCGAAAAAGAGAATTCCCCGCTCTTGACTATGTGAACCTCGAGAGAGAAAGCTGGCAGGCCCGTTCGACGGGTTCGACGAGGGCAACGGTGTGCTGATCGTCTGGAAGCTTGGAGTTGGGACGCAGGAGAAGACTCAACGGTCGGCGATCAACCAGCCCATGGCGCTGGAACAGTACGGTTACACCGGGCGATGGAAATTGGCCAACCGGCAGGCGACCAACCAGGCGCTCAGGATGTTCAACAAGCTCGGGATGAGCAGTATCGACGTTAAGGTGGCCAGTCCATGACTATGGTGGTTACTTCCAGAATCGCGCGAGCTCTTGCCGATGTCATCGTTTCAAAATTGACAGGCGATGACGTCCGCGACCCGGAAATCGCATCGGCGATCCTCGACGACACGACGGCCATATTCGACGATATACCGAGGATGCGGCAATGGCACTCAATCAAATGATTGACACAATCCTTGGTGCTGTCTTTCGCGATGCGGATCTGTCGAACTCATTTGCATACTTCGAGAAGAATTCGAACCTCTACACGGCGCTGGCGCTCGGTCGGCTTTTCTGGCCCGATGTGGCGGTGATTCACGAGTCCCTTTTCTTGATCCTTCGTGAGGGGGATGCACCTTAAATCGAGAGACGGATCACTGCTCAGATTGAATCCGCTCGTCATGGCGTCCAGTGGTGTGAATTTGTTGACACCTTCAATCGTTTTGAGGTGCGACATCTTTTTCTCTCATGGTCCGGCTTTCCGGAAGTTTCGAGCGAGGCGGAATTTCTGCTCGCCGAACTTCTGGTGGAAATGTGGTCTGCAAGGCTGAGTAGTGCGCTCCCGGATCGAGAATTCTCCGTGCTCATTGAGGAATCAGTCGGTGGTGAAGGGCCGTGCGTGCTGATTTCTCAAATTCGGCCTCCCTTGGTCGCGCCTGAGGGCTGGACGAGATAGTGGAGGCCTGACGAAAATGGCGGGTGGACAGGGAAAACGTACGGAGGGGCGCCGTGACGCAGGCAGAGGCCTACTATCGTAAAGAGCATGCAGGGAACCGTCCGAAGCTTAGTTCGGAGCGGGATGTGGACGCACTGATTGATGCTCTCCTGGAGGGGTCGCCGTTCCATAACATGGCGGAATTGCATTCCTTGGAGCGGTCGCCTCTGCCTTCTGGGTTTCCGGACCATGAGCTCCTGGTGGGAGTGAATAAAGATCTGCAGGTCGGCGTTCTTGAGTTCATGGATGAGAGCAATCTGGTGACGCTCGGTTCATGGACGGGGCGTGGGGAGGTTTCCTATCACATCGCAGGAAATCCGACCGAATTTCCAGAGCGTTCGGAAATTCCCATCGAACTGGTGCGCCGGGCCGTCAAGGAGTTTTTGATGTCAGGTGGGCAGCGTCCAACATGTGTTGAGTGGCAGGTGCCGGAGTACTGGTGATATGCACAGCAGGGCTAGGAGGGCCCTGCGAGGTCTTTCCGGTGGCCTGATCAAGAGCATGCTGGGTCGCCGAGAATGCATCCAAGCTGGGTGCCGTGCAAGATTATGTAGATGGCGCGGTCGGAGCGAGGACACAGGTTACTACGCGATCAAGCGAAGTTCCTGATCTCGGCTACGTGAACCTCGATGGCGAAACGTGGCAGGTGCGCTTCGACGGGTTCGACAAGGAGAATGGAGTGTTGATCGATCGGAAGTGTGGAATGCACTTTTCGTTTTCGACCCGGACCGTCAGGCCGTGATCCTGGTCGGCGGTGACAAGGCGGGTAACTGGTTCGGCTGGTATCGCGTCGCGGTGCCCCGGGCGGAGCAGGCATACGCGGAGCATCTGAAGCGAATCGATGGGGAGGACGGGGCACGATGACTGATCACCTCAAGGACCCGCAGGCCGTCTCCTGGGGAGACCTGGCCGAGGATTTCGCCTTCACCGATGCCGAAAAGGATCAGATCCAGAAGGGGGCGCAGGCGATGGTCCTGGCCTCCCGTGTGCACCGGCTCGCCGAGTTGCGGAAGCGGCAGCACACCACACAGGTCCAGGTTGCCGAAGCCATGGGTGTTACCCAGGCCCGCGTCTCCCGCATCGAGAAGGGTCAACTGGGGCGCAGCGAGGTCGACACACTCGCCGCCTACGTCAAGGCGCTCGGCGGCAAGTTGAAGATCATCGCTGACTTCGGTGATGAGAGCTACGTACTCGGCTGACCGGATCGACATGCTGCGACCCAGGTCCATGCGCAGTCCGTCGGTAAGGGACTCCGTTGTGTGAAGGTTCCATGCCTTCGGCTGAACTGGGCGGACGCGGCTGCTGCTGTGGTAAACGTCCAACTCAACCATCCCCAGGGGCCATTGAGGGGCCACAAGGACAGGAACAGACCGACAAGTACTGCACAGAGCTGACACGGATCAGCATGTCTGACCTGCAAGAACGGCGTGAATCGGCACTGATCGGCAAGGACCGCCAAGATCCTCAAAGGACTCATAATCCGTCGGCCGTGGGTTCGAGTCCCACCCGCCCCACCTGTGCAGGTCTCTGACCTGCGGAAACGTTCATTTTTTGGGTGTCGGATCGTCAACTTTGCCTGAACGGACTGGATCCGCTGCTCGTGGGTTTGGAGTCGGGTGTTGCTCGGGGGAGCTCCGCCCCCTGACCTGCGGGTGAGTAGATGATCGAGGGTGTCGCTCGCGGCCTGGGCGACTG
>NZ_JBSFHA010000182.1:0-4366 GCF_053596855.1 Streptomyces sp. NPDC001617 | reverse complement strand
GGCGATGGCAGCAAGAGGGCGTGTGGGAGCGGATGTTGACGGCGCTGCGCGAACGCGAGCGGGCGCAGATCGGCCGTGATCTCACTCGCAGTGAAAGCCGTCATCAGCTCCCGCGAATCGCCGCGTTTCAGCAGGTTCTGGAGGCGGGACTGCGCGGTCGTTCCACGGACCTTGCCCACCGGCTCCAGGCCGTCGAGGAGGACCTTGGCGATGTCCTCCCTGGGCTCCGCGGGGTGGGCATCGGTGAGCACCTTGAACAGACGCTCCACACTCCGCCGAGCAGCCCTCAGCGCCATCGGATGACCGGACGCGAACTCACCCAACCGCTGCTCGAACTCCCGCGCCCGTGGAAGGTATTCAGGGTCCGTGTACAGCACCCAGAGGCCGGGACCACTGCCCGGCGCCGACATGCTGTCCGGCACCACGGAATCCCCAGCGGCGGACACGGTGTGCGCCTGGGTGCTGTCCGGCTGCACAGCCCGTGAACCACTGGACTCGGCGACCGTGACGTCCGGGGAGCCACCCAGCAGGCCCGGCCGCCGCGACGCGTCGACGCCCCGCTGCGCGGCCAGCTCCCGTGCCACCCCGACGGCCCGGGCGTGCCGGTCCGGCGCACCCGCGAACTCGTGCAGCGCCCGCGCCACACGCACCGTCGCCCAGAACTGCTGGGAGTCCCGCTCCAGCAGTGAACCGCCGCCCTCGCCGAACGTCAGGGGGAACGGGTTGTGGGTGGCTGTGATCTGCGCCGCCGCACGCCACAGTTCCGCGGCTGCGGGCTCGTCCAGACTGCCCAGCGCCGCCACGAACCGCTTGAGTTCCGGCAGGGCGTGAAGCCCGTCATCCGAGTCCGGGCGCTGCCCGGAACCGTCTTCCTGGTCGTCCACGGCCGCTTCCGCCCGCCACCCGGCGGCCAGCCGGGGGTACGTGACCTGCTGTCCCGGCCTGTCCAGCCGACCGGCGAGATCCACCATCCGCGACCGGGCACCCTCGTCGACCGGGGTGATCGCGCCGGTGCGGTCCAGGCGGCGTACCAGCGCGTCCAGATGTGTTCCGGTGATCTGCGTGTCAGGGACGACTCGCAGGACGTCGCGGGCCAGATCCGCCGCGCTGCGTGTGTTCGCCAGGCGCTCGGCCGTCAGGTGCTCCGGACCGCCGTACACCTCACTGGCCAGCCCGCCCAGGTGCCAGACCTGCGCGCCGTCGGCCACGCCGATCCGGCGGGCCAGCGGCAGCAGATCGTCGCGCCCGGCCACCGAGGCGGGACCGGCGAGCCGCCGCAACGCGTCCCTCAGCGGCGTCGGCGGGAACTCCGGCTGTTCCTCTACGGCCTCGATCAGTTCATAACGGCGTTCGCCGTCCCGGACGACAGTGCGGGAGGCGATGTCCAGACGCGCCGAGGGCAGCAGCAGCACCTCGTACTCGTCCTCGTTCACAGAGAACGGCGAGACGTCCCGGGCCGCGTTCCCGGAGAGCTCGGCGCGGACGAGCACACGGTGGGAACCCGGCAGCGGGGCCTTCCTGATGAACAGGAAGGCATCCTCCGCCACCTCACGGTGCCGACTGAAGCTGGCGAACTTGCCGAAGGAGAGCTCCGAGCCCTCGTAGCCAACCAGGCGCGTGCCACGCCAGACCTCACCGGTCGCGGGCGGCAACTGCTCCAGGGCGTCCACCAGCATCGTGGCATGGGCCGCCATCTCCCGCTCGATGGCGGGGAGCACTTCCTCGACCACCGCCCGGAACCGCGCACGCTGCCGATCGAGTTGTGGGAGGTCCATCTGCGGGACGTGCTCAGCCGTGAGGGCTGCGAACTCCGGACGATCGCGCAGCGCGGGCGGCAGGGGGCTCCCGAAGAGGAGGTACTCCTCGACGAGCCATTCGACCTGGCTGCGCAGCGCCGAACGGGATTCGTCCTCATCGGGCCTGAGCATGGGATTGATGAGTTGGTAGGTCGAGCTGGTGTAGGCCGCGAGAGCGGCGAAGTGGGCCGGGGTCAGGCGCTGCAGCACCTGTCGCGCCGTCATCACGTTCTGCCGCAGCCAGCTCTGGACCCAGTCGTCGTCGTCCGGGTTCTCGGGCAGCGGCCGGTCGACGAGGCGCTCGAATTCGTCCCGGTGTTCCTGAACCATCGATATGCCGTGCGCGTCGAGCCCGCTGAAGCCACCGTACTCGACCGGGGTGAAAATACCGGACCAGTAGGCGGCCTCGTGCGGCAGCATGCCGTCCTCGCCGACCTGCTCCCTGAGCTCCGCCGGCGACAGCCCCGGAACCGACCGGTACATGCGCGCCGCATCGTCCAGCGGGTTCGCCGTCAGCGACGGCACCACGTCCGCCGTCTGCAGACCCGCCAGGATCTCGTACAGCGAATGGTCCTGGAGCGGGAGCATCCAGCCGATCAGGGCCAGTGTCAGGCCGTCCGTGTCCAGGCCGGGGACGTTCAGCAGCTTGAAGGCGTTGCCCATCCGCGCGGAGGTGCCCGACACGCCCGCGGACAGCGGCATGCCCCGCCGGCCCTGCATCTCGCGGAACAGCTCGGAGTCCTCGTCCAGCGCGAATTTGGCCTTGCCCGAGACAACACTCACGGGTAGTTCCGGGCCCTGCTCGCCCGGACGCAGATCACCCGCGCGCGGCTCCTCGACGGCCGCGGGCTCCTCGACGATCCGGGTGATGCCGGTCACTGTCCGGCCCTCGGTGCCCTCCGGATCGCTGTAGTGCACCTCGACGCCCAGCACGCCCGGAGCCGAACGCACCTCGTCCAGCAGCGGCGCGCCCTGCTCGTCGAAGGCCACCTGCTCCAGCGGCACCCGCTCGGTACGGAAGCCCAGTACCCGAAGAGCGCCCTGGTTGGCGGCGAGGAACGCCACCTCACGCTCGCTCAGCCCGACGCCCAGCCGCGCCCACTCGCTCGGCGTGGTGGCAAGGTCCCCGCTCAGCCGGTCCGCCACCGGACGCTCCAGGCGGTGCCTGAAGTACGCGTCGCCCCAGTACTTCGCGGCCTCCCGCTTCCACGACGGCGCCTGCGCCGCCACGTTCCCGAGACCGAAGAAGTCGTCGTCGAACATCTCCGCCTTGCCCGGCGCGACCCGCTCGACCGCGGCACGCAGCCAGACGCGCAGATCGCTCCTGAGGAAGGCCACCTGGTCGCGCAGCGCCGGCACGTCCAGGCCCAGGGCTTCCGCCCTCGCCCAGTCGCCGGAGTCGGCGATCTCACGGAGCAGCGGCCGCAACGTCAGCGGGGACGTGTTCTCGATGGCCGCGTTGTAGAAGGCCGTCACCAGCTCCCGTAGGTTGCCACGCTCCAGCAGCTCCTCAAGACGGGACAGCCCGTTGGCGGCACCGATCTGACCGGCCGACGTCAGGTTGTCGGCGAAGAAGACCTTCGCGATCTCCTGCCGGCTCCGGTCCGGGTGTGCCTGGGCGAGTACGTCGAACAGGCGGGCCACGCCCTGCCGGGCCGCCCCCAGCGCTGTCGGCTGGCGGTACGCGTACGCGCCCAGCCGCTTCTCGAACCCCTGGGCCATGGAGACGTACCCCGGGTCCGCGTACAGCGCCCGCAGGCCGCGCTCCGTACCGAGCGCGGGGGAGCCGTCCGGCAGCAGGTCGGTGACCGGCGCCACCGACTGGGCCCCCGCCCCGAGGGGAGCTGAGGGCACGTCGGAGGACGCACCGGTGCCGTCGAGACGTGCCAGGAAGCTCCGCAGAGCGTCCGCCTGCGGTACGTCGGCGTCCCCGGTTTCGTGGGCCCGGGGCGCCACCACCGCCTCGGCCATGCGGGCGGCGACACCACCACGCAGGCCCTCGGGCGCGGCGTCGGCGCCGCGGGCCGCAGCCAGTGACCTGGCCGTCTCGGCGGCCAGCGCCTCCCGGTCCGGCGCGCCCACGTTCTGGTGCAGTACCTGCGCCACCTGCATCGTCGCCCAGAACTGCTCGGGGGCGCGGTCCAGCAGTCCCCCGACACCCTCGGCGACCGTGAGGCCGAAGGGGTTGTACCGCGCGGTGAGCCGCGACGCCTCAGCCCACAGCCGCCGTGCCGTCGGCTCGTCCAGCTTGCCGAACCGCTGCTCCGCGAACCGGCGCAGCGACGCGTCGGGCGCGGCGTCGCGGGCGGCCTGACGCGCGGCATCGGCCTGCGAGGGCTCCGTCGCGTCGGAGGGCGCTTCGACTTCTGCCGCCGTGGGGCGCGTCCCGTCGGCCTGTTGCCGGGACCGTGCCGCAGAGGCCGCTTCGGCCTCCGTCGTTGCGGGGCGTGTCCCGTCGACCTGCCGCTGCGGCTGTGCCGCAGAAAGCGCTTCGGCCTCCGTCACCGCCGGGCGCGTCCCGTCGGCCTGTTGCCGGGACCGTGCCGCAGAGGCCGCTTCGGCCTCCGTCA
>NZ_JBSFHA010000181.1:0-4420 GCF_053596855.1 Streptomyces sp. NPDC001617 | reverse complement strand
CCGAAACAAGACGCCGCATGCCTCCCTCATTCCGAGCTAGACCATGCCAGACCAGCGGAAATCAAGCGATGATGTTCGGTTGAGATACGGCTTCTTAGGAGGTCGGACGGGGGTTCCGGTGGCGGGGCTGATCGTGGGGGAGTTGAGCCGGTGGAGACGGAACAGCGTGTGGTGCGCCGCAGCTTGTTGTTTTCCCGGTTGTTGTGGGTCCTGACCGCCGTTGCCGTTGTACTTCTGGCGTTCTGCTTGATCAAGCAGAACCTTCCCGGCCACCTGACGAGGTCCTGGCCGTGGCGGCTGCAACTTCTGGACATCGGCAGTGCGGTCACGGCGGTGCTGGGAACTGGAGGGGCTTCGCTCGCCCGGGCCCAGTACGCGCAAACCGTCAGACCTTCCCTGGGCTCGTCCGGGCATGTCTACGACCGGGCCCCGCGCGGCGGACTGGTCTGGACGTTCCAACTCGTCAACGGCTCACAGGATGTGGCCGTGATCAGAAGCGTCGCCTACTGGCTGACCTTCACCCAGACCGTGCTCGACGCGGGGGCGGCCAACCCGGAGCGCTGGCTGACTCAGGAGGAGATGGTGGCGGCGATCGCGGCGCGACGACTGGTGAAGGGCGCGGACTTCGACTTCACCCACGTGGGGCGCGGCGCTGTGACAAGTGCAAGCCGCCGAACCGGCCTTGGGTGGTTCTCGGAGAAGGCTATGCGGGAAGTCGAGGACCTCTACGTGCAAGTGACGGTACTGGACCGCGCGGGGGACACCCATGAACGGGTGCTGCCGCTGATGAAGAACGTTGATCGAGATCTTCGGCACCCCACCCTTCCTGTGTTGGTCTAAGAAGCCGTTGTCTTTCCGAGAGTGCGGGTGTGTTTCCGCTGGTCAGGTGTAGGGGTGGTGTTTCGGCGGGAGGGACGGGTTGTTGTGTCGTCTCTTCGATGGAGGTGCCGGGATGCCGTCGGTGATGGGGCTGCTGGAGGAGCGTGAACGCGTCGCTCGGCAGCGGGTGGATGCTCTCCAGGCCGAGCTGCGGGAAGCCGAGGCGGTGTGGGAGCGGTTCGTGATTGCCCGTGAGACGGTGGGTGAGGTTCTGGCGGAGCCTCGCGGAGGCGAGGACGTGGTGCCGGTCGTGGTGGCCGGCGAACGGCCGGTGCAGGTCAGGCAGGCGGTGCCCGGCTCAGTGGTGCCTCGCTGTGAGGAAGGGCTCGCCCCGGCGGTTCTCGCGCCGGACTACCAGCGGATCATGGACGTGCTGGCCGGCGGGAACGGGATGAGCGGGGAGGCGATGGACTGTCGTCAACTCGCGGCGGCCTCGGGCTGGAGCCGGTCCCGGCGAAGGTGGAAGGGGTGCGGTCGAAAGCCAAGCGGCTGGCCGCGCGGGGCTGGCTGGCGGAGGAGCGTCCGGGGCTGTTCAGCGTGCCCGTCGGGCGAGGCGGCGGCTCATGACCGTGCTCATCGCCCACTTGATCACTGCCTCCGAGGTGTCGGTGCGCGTCTCGTAGTCGCGGGCCAGTCGGCGTGAGTGCATCAGCCACGCGAACGTGCGCTCCACCAGCCACCTCTTCGGCAGCACGGTGAAACCGCTGGTGTCGTCGCTGCGTCTGACCACGGTCAGCGCGATCCGCCAAGCGTCGCGGGCGAGGTCGACCAGGCGCCCGGTGTAGCCGCCGTCGGCCCACACCCGCGTGTCGCGCCAGTGCCGTTCACACAGCCGGGCCAGGAGTGTCTTCCCTGCGTCCCGGTCAGTGACCGAGGCCGCGGTCACCATCACGGCCAGCAGCAGTCCGAGGGTGTCCACCACGATGTGCCGCTTGCGGCCGTTGATCTTCTTCCCGCCGTCGAAGCCTCTGGTCGCGCCTGGCACCGACGCGGCTGCCTTCACCGACTGCGCATCGATGATGCCGGCCGTCGGCTCCGGGTCCCGGCCCGCGGCCCGGCGGACCCGGTCGCGCAGGAGGTCGTGGAACTCGGCGGTCAGGCCCTTGTCCCGCCAGCGCCGGAAGAAGGCGTAGACGCGGTCCCACGCGGGGAAGTCCGCAGGCATCGCCCGCCAGGTGATACCACCCGCGACCAGATAGCGCACCGCATCGACCATCTGCCGGTGGCATGCTCTCCGGTTGCCCGCCGCGGCCCTCGAGCCAGCCGGGAACCGGCATTGCGTCACGTACGACGGTCCACTCCGCGTCGCTCATGTCGGACGGATACTTCGGTCGCCTGTACGGCCGGTCCGCTGCGTTCCCGAACCGGTGAGCGAGACAATCACACGACGGGGATGCCGAGTTGGACGCCATCAACGCCAGCACGGAAGACTGCAGCACCAGGGGCCTCCTGACCTGGGTCCGTATCCCCTTTCCGCTGCTGCGTCAGACGGCCTGGCTTTTGACGGTGGCGACGATCGCGTTCAACGGCGCGGCGGCTTGGCCGGATCCGCTGGGTGTGGGCATGCATGCGGTCATTCCGGTGCTGTTCGTGGTGGCGGTGGAGGCCGCCCGGCATGCGATCGGCCGGATCGCTGACATCACGGCGGACCGGCACATGGAGGGAGTGCGGCTCACCCGCTGGCTGCTGTCACCGGTCCCGACGTTCCTGTTGTGGCGCCGTATGAAGTTGTGGGAGCTGCGTTCCTACGAGGAGGTCATCCAGCTGGAGCAGGAACGTCTCGTCTACCAGTCCAGCCTTCACTCCCGGTTCGGCCGCGCCTGGCGGCGCAAGGCTCCGGTGGAGTCGTTGATGCCGCTGCGCCTGGCCCGCTACGGCGTCCCCCTCGCCGAGACGGCCCTGGCCGGCCTGGCCGCCGCGGGCATTGACGAGCCGCCGGTCCAGTTCACTGTCGGGCGATCCCCGGTTCCGGGGCGGCGGCCAGGCCTCGAACTCGGGGCCGCTGCCGACCAGGAGCGGGAACTCGTGGACGCGGGTGGCGCGGGCCCTCGGTCGAGGGGGCCGATGCGAGCCGCGCACCCCGAGCAGACGCACGAACGGGGAGACGAGGGGACCGCCCCACATCTCGCGAGCGCCTACCAGGACTGGATGGCCGCTTTCGGATTCGAGCCCACGAGTGCGCAGTTCGCGATGTGGCTCCAAGACCGGTACGGCATCGCGACCGCGGCCGGCGGGCCGCTGTCTGATGAGCAACTCGAACCCCTGCTGAGGCTCCTCAAGGAGCGTCACACGCCCGCGGCCGAGACCGGGGCAGTTCCCCGAGACCTGGATGGCGCGGACGCGGGTTGGGGTGACTACTTCTGCAACGCCTGGCGCGCGTACGGGCAGGAGCACGGCGCGTACCCCGATGCCGCCACCCTCGCCACGTACGTCTACCGGCGGGACCAGATCACCGGCGGAGACGGCCGGCCCATCACGGGCGGCGACCTGGAGGGCTTCGTCGCCGCCTTCCGGCAGCGCGAGTTCGACGAGGCGGAACCGCCCGGCGAGGAAGCCGCCGATTCCGCCGGACAGCCGTTCCCCGGCGAGCCCTTCCCGAAGGAGGGCGAGCAGACGCCGGCCGGCGCGGGAGCGCACCCCGCCAAGGAATTGCGCACTCCCGGGGTGCGCGCCGCCATCGACGAACCGACGAGCGAGGACGACTCGATGGGGGAGGCCACCGCGCTCACCACCGTCGACCGCTACTACCTTGCCTGGCTGGAGTTCCGCAACCGGCAGGGCGGCGAAGAGCTGTCCTCCACGCGGGAGGCCGACCAGCTGTCTGCCTACCTTGCAAGCACCAAGGACATGTACGGCCGCGGCGGGAAACCGGTCAGCCCGTCCACCCTGCGCCGCTACCTCTTGCCGTTCCGCGTCTACCATCTCTGGGCCGAGCAGCGGGTGCGCACCGAAGCCCCCTCACCCGAAGCCATTGCGCAGGAGTGCGCAGCCCACGGCATCACCGCACAGCACAACAAGCCCCTCACCACCGACCACATCGCCGAACAGGCCGTCGACTTCGAGCGGCGCTGGCAGGCCCTGACCCGCCACCACGCCCAGGCACAGCAGTGAGAACCCGCGCCTGCTCGCCATGCGCACCAGCAGTCCAGACAGCCCCAACCGGCTGGGCAATCAAAGATCCGCAGATGGACGGCCGCTTCATACGGTCTACAGCTCTGTAGGATCCGCGATTCCGTGAGCACTGTTTCCTGCGGAAACGCCGGAATCCGGGCTTCATTAGCACTGCCTCTGTCGGCCGATCATGAGCACCAGCGTGGTCACGAAGTCGCGGGCCGAGGCCGCAGGCTCGACGAACACGCAGGTCACGAGATCGACTGCTCACCGAGCCGCGGATTTGCCAAGCCGTTGTCAACGAACAGCCTTCACTGTCAGCGGAGTTGCGGATCCTAGAAGCTGTATCTCAACCGATCATGGAACGTGCGGGTCGAACAGGTTTCCCGCTGGGGTGATCTTCCCGTTGTGCGCGCATGAAGACAGGGCC
>NZ_JBSFHA010000180.1:0-4694 GCF_053596855.1 Streptomyces sp. NPDC001617 | reverse complement strand
CCCCGCGTTGCTGCAGACGGTTCAGGCGAAGGCGGTGTGCGGGCGGTGTCCCGTGCGCGAGCGGTGTCTGGAGTGGGCTCCTCGGTGTGCCTGTTCAGGCGGCTGCGGAGGATACGAGATTCGAACTCGTGAGGGGTTGCCCCCAACACGCTTTCCACATGTTCGTCTGGGGGTTCGGGATTGATCAGCGGCGTTCTGACCTGCGACGGAATGCGGCTGAGGGCAGGCGGCGGACGGTGCTGAACGGCAGTGCATGCAACCAGAACTGCAACCACCAGGGCTCAGTTCCTGCTCACACTCTGCGCCAAGCGTTGAGCAGTTCCTCGGGGCCGTACACCGCCTGGAGGCCGGAACAACTGACCCCGCTGCGGGAGACGGCCACGAGCGGCACCGGCTCGTCGGTGATCGCCGCCCGGTGCTTCTGCAGCGCGGCCAGGTCGTGGCCGTCGAACGCGGAGTTCTCCAGCCACTTGACCGAGCCGAGAAAGAGCAACTGCTTGGCCACCGGCTGTCGGTCGGCGCCCACCAGGTCGATTTCGACGTCGTTGCTGCGGGTCCAGTACCCGCCGATCGCCGGGGCGGCGGGCAGGAGCCCGTCCGGCAGGAGGCGGGCGAGGGATTCCCGGACCAAGGGCTCGATCGCGCGGCCACGCCAACTCGTCCACTGCTCCTTGATCCGGCTCAGTGTGAGATCTCCCCGCATCCGCTCGATCTCCGCCATGTGCGGATCCAGAAACGCGAGCCAGAACCGCAGGTAGGGGTCGGCCACGCGGTAGCGGCGTTCCTTCGACGGCCGCAGTGAGAGTGGCAGCTCGGCGGCCACGACCCGTTTCTCGGTCAGGACGTCAGTGGCTCGGGTGAGAGTGGTGTGGGCGATGCCGCCGGCCGCGCGTGCGATGTTGGTGAAGGTTCGCTCCCCGGATCCGATGGCACGCAGGACTGCCCTGCTCATCGCCTGCGGTGGGAACTCCGCGGCCAGAGAGCGCTCGGCGGAGACCAGCAGCGCCGAGATCGGGTTGTCCAGCGAGTCGCGCAGGAACTCCCAGACGTCCGCTCCGGCCCGCCACTCGGCGCAGATCAGGGGGAGACCCCCCGTGATCAGAGCGGCGTCGAACGCGGCCGCCGGAGCCAGGCCGAGCATCTCGCCGATGTCAGGAGGGTTCAGCGGTCCCACGATCATTTCCCGGCCCCGCTGGTGGAAGGGCCGGTCGTAGCTGTTCAGCGCCTCCATCATCGACAGATCGGATCCGACCAGGAGGAGGAGTACGGGCTTGCGGCTGAGCAGCCGGTCCCATGCCCGCTGAAGCATGCCCTCGAAGGCGTCGATGCGGTCCATGAGATACGGAACCTCGTCGATGACGACGACGCTGGGGGTGTCGTCGGGGAGGATCTCCGCAAGGAGCCTGAATGCTGCGTTCCACTGATCGGGGGTCTCCTCCGCGAACAGTCTCCGATCCGGCAGAGTTGACCTGGCAACGGTGTCGAGCAGCTCCGACAGCTCGTCCTGCGCCGTGCCGCCCGCCGCGGTGAAAAAGAGGTACGGCGTCTCGGTCCGCCGGAGGAACTCCTCGACGAGGCTGGACTTGCCCACCCGCCGTCTCCCCCGGATGAGGACGCACTGCCCCGGCTTCGCCGACCCGGCGGCATCCTGAACCGCATGCAAAGCGCTGCCGAGCACGCGCAGCTCACGGTCCCGCCCGATGAAGCGACGCACTTCAACCTCCCGATGAGGATAGTATCGACAGGGATACTATCCCCGTCGATACTATCCGCTCTCACTCGGGCATGAGGCTCATCACGCTGTGGATACGGGAGAGGGTGAAAACGCGCTCGTCGTCCCGCAGGTGGCACCAGGCTTCGAGGTAGGGCGGGTCGAGCATGAGGCGGCTGAGGGTGCGCATCGTCCTGTTCCCCGAGGCGGCGACGTACTCGACGGTGATGGGTTCACCGGTATCGATGGCATGGGCGAGCTGACGGACGTCGCTGTACGGCAGGTGCTTCGCCCACCCTGAGACGATCTCCTCGGTGTCCGTGGCGAAGGCCGCTCCTCCGTCGAACGGCGCGGGTTCGGGAGGCGTCGGCGGGGCCTTCAGCAGCTGTGCCGCCAGGATGCCCGGGTCTGCGGCGGCGGCTGCCTTCGCCACGCCTGCGGCAACGATCCGGCCGTTGCCCCTGGCGCTGGTGCGGCGCGGAGCCGGCACAGGAGCGGCGGCCCGCTGAGGCCGGGATTTCTCGATCCGTACCGTGCCATCGGCAGTCTCGGCGACGGGGGCGTATCCCTCGGCCCGGAGCGCGGCGACAGTCGTGTCGAGCGGGCTGCGGCTGACAAGGACCGTCGGCGCCAGCTGCCGTAGCCCAAGCTTGGCGAGCTTACGGTGGGCGGCGAGTTCCGCCAGGAGCGCGGGCTCGTCGCCGTGGATGACGCAGGCGGCGGGGGCGGCGCGTACGCGCCCGTGGCCACGTGCGGTGTCGGTGATCAGGTACGACAGCGGCTGCGGCAGGGGCCCGGTGGCGATAGCGGCCAGGTCGGCGGCGATGGCGTCGGGGACACGGCCGGCATCCAGTGCCCGGCGGATGCTGCCGGCGCTGAACCGCCACACCGATGCCGTGCCGCCGGTCTCCCGGTCGGCGACGGAGTCCAGCAGCGAGGCCAGCCGCGCGGACGGTGCGCCGGTGACGACGGCGGTGAGGTCGGCGCCGATCCGTGCCGTCGCGGTGGCTGCTGGCAGCAGCCGCCGGCACTCGATTCCCAGCTCCTCCGTGTCGCCGACCCGCAGGTGGATGCCGAAGGCGGACAGGGCACCGCGAGCGAGTACGCCGAGGATTTCGGCCTCACGGATCACGATGGCGCACGGTGTTCCGTTCGGGGGCGATGAGTGGGAGAGCGGGCGGTGCCAGGTGATGAGGGGCCCCAGATCCGAAGTGACCGTCGTGCCCTGCCCTGCCGGAAGCTGTGCGGCTGCGTCCAACAGCCCGTGGCGGGCCTGCACACAGCCATTGCAAGGCGGTACTCCCGCGAGAGCGGGAAGCGTCTTGTTGTCCCCGTCACGCGCTTGTGTCGGGGTGAGCGGCAGGTCCCGCCATGCCTGAAGCAGTACGGCGAACTGGTCCGGGGGTTCCTGTTGCGCCCACGTGTCATACGCGTCGGTGGGCGCCACACGATCGCCGTCCTGCCCCAGGAGCCCCGCAGCGTAAGCGGTCTCGAGAGCAAGGCGCACGACGGCGTCATCGGCCTGGGCGGCCTTGCCGATCCGGGCCAGTTCACGCGCGCCGATCCCGCCGGACTTCAGCCGGGCCGGTGCGGCCGCAGAGCACGCCGAAAGGACCGAAGCGGCGTGCGAAGCGAACACGGTGGCCGCGGCTGACGCCTCGCGGTCAACCTCTGCCGGGGTGACAGACGCCAATTGCGCGGAAGGCGGTACGGGCTCGAACGGAGCGTGCCAGCCCGGCCCGCGCAGCGCGAGCGCCACCTCGGCCGGCATACGGGCCGGACCGTAGCCGTGACGGTCCTGGACCAGGAGCCCCCGGTCCAGCGCCCATCGCTCGCCAGGTTCGAGGCCGGGGCCGGGAGTGCCGAACACGATGAACCGCGGCTGCCCCGGCCCACCCTCCTCTCGGCGTTCGAGCAGCTTCCTGGCCGCCGCAGGGGCTTTCGCGACCACCGAGACAACCTGTTCCGCGTTGCTGTGGTGTTCCACCAGTGCGGCCAGTCGCTGCGGCTTGGTGCTCGGCGGCTTGACGCCCAGTGCCGCCAGCATGCCGCGCAGCTCGTCGGAGGTCGCGCCCGCGAGCAGCTGCTCCAGCGGAGAGTCCAGTCCCAAGGGCGCGTCCCACGCCTGCCGCAGCGGTCCGGCCATATGGAGCTCTCCCGCGCCGTCCGGCCAGACCAGAGCATGATCGGCCAACACTTCCAGTACGGCGTCCAGTTCGCGGGTGGTTTCCTCGTCCACCACCCCCAACAGTTCCGCTAGAGCTTCGCACGACGCGGGCGCACCCAGCGCCGACAGGGCCTCGGCCACCTGGAGGTGCGGCAGCGCGAGCCGCGGCAGGACCAGTGCCACCGATCCCGGGCGCTGAAGACGGTCCGCCAGTTCCCCCACCGAGCGCGGCTCCGGAGGGGACATGGCGTCCTTTCGTACTCCGAGCACGCGTGCCAGACGAGAGCCGTCGAGGCTGCCCAGCCATGTCGCCAGCGTTGATCGGGACTTCATGCGGTGTGCACCTCGTTGCGCCAGGGAATATCGCAGCGGGCCGGAGTCTCGGCGCCATGTTCAAGAATGGCGTGTTCCCGTGATCAGCGGGTCCTGCATGGGCCAGGTTCCTCCAGCGAGCGTTGGCGGCGTGTGGGTCGCGTCAACTGCGGACGTGACTCGGCGCGAGACGCCCGACCGGATCCCGTACCCGGACTCCCCGCGCCCCCTGGACTACCTAGCCGAACCCCAGAAGGCGATGGACGCGGGGGTACGCGACTGGGTTCGACATCAAGCCATCCATGCGGGAGCGTGCGCCTGACTGTTCGCTGAGATGTCCTGAATGTCAGCTGTAAACGCAACCAAAAATGCAACCAATCCACGCCGAAGAGCCGAGCCACTTTCGTGGCTCGGCTCTTCGTTTCGCCTGTTCAGGCGGCTGCGGAGGATACGAGATTCGAACTCGTGAGGGGTTTACCCCAACAAGCAATACAAGCGTGAGTA
>NZ_JBSFHA010000179.1:0-4739 GCF_053596855.1 Streptomyces sp. NPDC001617 | reverse complement strand
AGACCACCCGCGCAATCCGCGATCAGCCCGAACGAACCCTCCCGCTCCTGGGCATCACCAACCCGGACGCTCAGGGAACTTGATCAAGCCCTGTTGACCTCCTCGGCAGTTCGCCCGTAATGTCCTCTGGCCGTTCGAGGTGGGCCGTCGCATGACGCCGCGGGTGCGCCGGGCTCCACGGGCCCGGAGTGCTGCCGGACTTCTCCTTCCTGGTCCTTGTCGGGGCAGGGCCCTACCGTCAGGTGACGGCCGCGAAGGAGCAATGCTCGGGACTTGTGGATCAGCCCCGGGAGGGACGCGGAAGGCGTACCTTCCCGATGATCCCTTGAAGGTCTCCGAGTAGGCCCGCGTTCGCAGCGCGGGTCGGGAAAGCACGCCCGTGCTGAGCGTAGTGAACGCCGATGGCGGTATCGAGTCCGGCTCCCTGATCGACGAGATCGTCCGCGAGGGCGCCCGCCGGATGTTGGCCGCTGCTTTGGAGGCGGAAGTCAACCAGTACATAGCCGAGTTGGCTGCCGAGACCGACGAGCACGGGAGGCGCCTGGTCGTCCGCAACGGACACCACCGGCCCCGGACCGTCGTCACCGCGGCCGGGCCGGTCGAGGTCACAGCGCCGCGCGTCAACGACCGGCGTGTGGACGAGGCCACCGGCGAGCGCAAGCGGTTCTCCTCCAAGATCCTGGCTCCGTGGTGCCGCAAGTCACCGAAGATCTCCGAGGTCTTGCCGCTGCTCTACCTGCACGGACTGTCGTCCGGAGACTTCGTGCCCGCGCTGGAGCAGTTCCTCGGCGGCACCGCCGGCCTGTCGCCGGCGACGGTGACCCGGCTGACGAAGCAGTGGAGCGACGACCACGCCGCCTTCCAGGACCGGGATCTGTCCGACCGCGACTTCGTCTACGTGTGGGCCGACGGGGTCCACCCGAAGGTGCGGCTCGGGCAGGCCCATTCGTGCGTCCTGGTTCTGCTCGGGGTCCGCCTTGACGGCACTAAGGAGCTGATCGCGCTGGCCGATGGGCTGCGGGAGTCCACCGAGTCGTGGGCGGACCTGCTGCGCGACTGCCGTCGCCGGGGCATGCGCGACCCGGAGCTGGTCGTCGGCGACGGCGCGATGGGCCTGTGGCGAGCGTTGACCGAGGTGTTCCCCGCCGCTCGGCCGCAGAGGTGCTGGGTTCATAAGTCTCGTAATGTCATCAACTGCCTGCCGAAGTCGGCCCAGCCCGGCGCGACGAAGGCAATGCAGGAGATCTACAACGCCGAGGACAGGGCCCATGCAGAGCGGGCGATCGAGGCGTTCGCCCGCACCTACGGGACCAAGTGGCCGAAGGCGGTCACGAAGATCTCCGAGGACCGGGACGAGTTGCTGGCGTTCTACGACTTCCCGGCCGAGCACTGGGTCCATCTGCGGACGACGAACCCGATCGAGTCAACGTTCTCCACGGTGAAGCTGCGGACGAAGGTCACCCGCGGTGCAGGCAGCCCTGCGGCGGCCCTGGCGATGGTGTTCAAGCTGGTCGAGTCCGCCCAAGCGCGTTGGCGCGCGATCACCGGGGCCCACCTGGTTCCCCTGGTCCGGGCCGGCGCGAAGTTCGAGAACGGCGTCCTGGTCGAGCGAGAGGAACTGGTGGCATGAGCGAGCGGGTTCGGGTGTGGTGCCTGCGGCACGGTGAATCGCAGAACGTCACGGACAACATCGCCGGGGCCGTGCCGAGCGCTCCGCTGACCGAGCGAGGCAACGAGCAGGCCACCCGCGCGGCCCGGGCCCTGGTCGGCGAGCGGATCGGCGCGGTCTACTCCAGCACGGCCTTGCGCGCACGTCAGACAGCCGAGCCGCTGGCCACCGCCGCTGGCGTTGAAGTCCAGGCTCTACCCGACCTCGTGGAGGTCGGCATCGGCAGGCACGAGGGAAGCAGCGATCCGGACGTTCGACGGCAGACCGCCGACGTGCTCCGCTCCTGGGTGGTCGACAATGACCTGACACAGCAGGTCGCGGACGGTGAAACCGGCTTCGCGGTCACGGCCCGCATGGGCAAGGTGTTCCAGGTCATCGCTGAGCAGCACCGGGGCGAGACCGTCGCCGTCGTCGGCCACGTCGCCAGCCTCACGGTCGCACTCGGCCAGCTCTGCACCCTCGGAGCCGCTGTCTGGGGCACACCCCTGCCCCACGCGCAGCCCTTCCTCATCGAATGGGACGGCTCCACCTGGCGCTGCCCCTCATGGCCCGAAGCGAACTGACGCACCGCAACCCAGACGACCCAATCCACAAGTCTTGACGATTGCTCGCCGCGAAGGCGGTGAGTCGCTGCCAGCAGGTGGTGAACGCTTCTGCCCAGGGCCAGGTCGCGTCGATCCGCAGCCAGCGGCGGCGGGCGTGGTCCGCCAGACGGGCCGGCAGGTGGTAGAGGCGGAAGCGCATGGTGTCCGGCTCGGCGTCGGCCAGGCCCTCGATGTCGTGCAGGGCCAGCAGCCTGACCCAGGCGTCGAGATCGGCGGCGATGTTCGCGGCGAGCATCCAGCCGCGGTTGATCTCCCACGAGGCGGACGGCAGATTGTCCAGCCCCATGGCCTTGTTGGTGCGCACCCGGTCTTCCACCCCGGCGTGCGAGCGGTGCAGTACGTCCAGGAACTGGCTGTGGCCCGAGCCGGCTATGCCCCACATGTGGCGGATGTTGGTGGCGGTTATCGCGTAGCGCCAGCCGGTCCTGGTCTCGAACGCGGTCAGCTTCTTCAGGTGCCGCCGGGACGGGCGGACGCGGCGGACGATCAGCCGCATGCCCTGCGGCCAGTTCTCACGGGTGTTCAGTCCGGTCAGCTCGGCGACGAAGTAGCCGTCCTGGAGGCTGCCGTCCTGGGTCAGGGAGGTCTCCCATGCGTCCTCGGGCAGTCGGGCGATGGTCTGCTCGTCGGCGTCGGTGATCTTCCAGCCGACGGTGTAACGGACGGTGCGTCGCGTGGTGTTCAACGCTTCGAGGTGTTCCAGCAGTCCGTGGGTGGCTCCGGCCCCGTCCACCCGGATGAGGATCTTCGCGGCCGAGGAGCCCGGGATCTGCGCGAGGGCATCGGTGAGCACCGTGATGTGATCGGCCACCGTGTTCGCCCCGGCGTTGCCCGGCCGTAGCAGCATGGCCAGCGACTCGGTGGTGTTCGCGCACCACGCGGCCAGCGGATGAAACCCGAACGTCTTCTTGAAAGTGACCGCTGCGCCGGCCTTCTTCGACGCCGAGGTGATGACCGTGGCGTCCAGGTCGATGACGACCCAGCCGGTCAACCGCTTGCCCGCCACCGTCAGCCACGGGAAGCCGCCAGGCCGCAGACACAGCAGACTCCACACCCGCCGACGCACCCGCGCCCGTACCTTTGCGATCTCCGCCAGGGCTGCTTCGTCGAGGGCGACCAGCGTGCGGCGGGCGGTGGAGTCCGAGGCCGCAGGGCCGAACAGCGGCCCGTGATGAAGCTGGAGCTGCTCCGCCTCCGATAAGTTCGCCGCCCCGAGCACGATCGCAACCGCCAACTGGACCAGCACCGCTGTCCGGTCCCGCCAGCCGGCCGCCGTGCTGGACGGCAGCACCGCCGCCAGCGCCTCCGTCAGCCCTGTGCGGTCCGCACATCGACGCAGCAGCACCGCACCGGCATGCCCGATCAGCCTCTTCCCGTCAGCCACCACCGACAGCCGACGATCCCACCCTGTACGCTCAACCACCAGAAAGGTGCCTTGCTCTCTGCAGCGGATATGACTTCGACACTCACATCCTTGCAGGTCAACGGCACCTTTCTGCTATCGGGGCGTCAGATCATCCAATTCCGCTGAATACCCAGGGATAGTCGTGGGTGCGCTTCTCGGTGGCCGCGAACGCCACCGGCAGCACTGGCTGGGTCCGGTCCAGGGCCTGCACCTGCGTCTTCTCGTCAACCGACAGCACCACGGCGCCCCCGGGCGGGGCCAGGTACAAACCGACGACGTCGGCGACCTTCTCCGCGAACGCCGGGTCTTTCGAGATCTTGAAGGTGCCCGAGCGGTGCGGCTTCAGATTCTCCTCACGCCAGATGCGGGCGACGTAATGCCACGACACCGAGATCCCCTCCCGCCGCTTCAGGTGGCCGGCCAGCGTCCGCGTCGACCAGTGCGACAGACCGGATTCCGCCGGCGGGGACATCCTCGTCAAAGCGATCACCCGAGCCCGCACCCGGGGCGGCACCTGGGTACGCGGGCCACCGCGGCGCTTCTCCTCCAAACCGGCAAGGCCCCCCTCGGCATAACGGGCCTTGCAGCGGTCCACCGTCAGCGGCGCCACACCGGCGAGCTCGGCAATGTCCTTGCGCCGGCGTCCTTCACCGGACCACAGCACGATCCGTGCGCGAAGCGCCACATCGGCCGGAACATCCCGCGACACGGCCAACTCCCGCAGTTCTGCCATCTGTTCAGAGGTGAGATCCATACCAGACTCAACGATCACAGAAGCCTCAGGTTCCATGAACAGAATCACAAGACACTAGGCGTTACGGACATTGGGGGCGTGGTTCGCTACGCTGCGCTGTCGACGACCGCGCCGTTTGATAGTAGAACTCGGCCAGGTGATGGCAGGGGGATGCCCGTGCACGATGTGGCTTTGTATTACCCGTACGCGACTATTCAGGATGATGCCTGGCTCAGTGGACGTTAAGTCCGTTTCTGGTAGCGACCTCGTCCGGGTTGGGTGAGGAAGCCTTGGCGGACGAGTCGTCCGAGACGAGCACGGGTGACG
>NZ_JBSFHA010000178.1:0-4749 GCF_053596855.1 Streptomyces sp. NPDC001617 | reverse complement strand
ACCGGCACCTGCACCACCTGCCACCGCCCCCTGCCCAGAACATCCACCACCGGCCAGAGCCCAAGAGCCAGAGCAACCTAACGGAGTCCTACTAGTGAGCGGGGTGAAAACAAGAGCGAGCACTCCGCCGAGCAGCCCCGCACCGATCACTGCCAGGCCGGCCAACCGCGTTCGCTTCCACCACATGCGAAGTTTCTACCGGACGCAGCCCCACGCCTACCAACCGCCGGGGCGTAGGAGGCTCGCGCATGGTGGCGGACCGGGCTGTTGATCGGCCGTGGACCGGCCGGGTGGACGCGAAGTCCCGCCCCACATCCGACGACCATGGTCGACGTACCTGCCGAAATGCCGGCCCTTGAACCGCCTCCCACCGTCCAGTCCCGTGAGGGCTGTCCTTCAAGAGCCCCCTCGGCCCAGTACCAGCCAGCCGCACATGGACACGTGGCCTGGGACCTCGTCCTGGGTTGGCTCAGGCCTAAGTCAGGGTACGGGTACAGCGACCGGCGGTTCCGGCCCTACGAACCGTGCCACCGGGCGGATGATCGATGATCTTCGGATCCTCCGCCTGTTCCAGGATGTTCGCGCTCCAGCCGACCACCCGGGCCGCCGCGAACGGCGGAGTGAACATCTCGTGGGGCAGACCGCACAGTTTCATGACCACGCACGCATAGAACTCGACGTTCGTGCGAAGCTCGCGGCCGGGCTTGAGCTCCGCCAGGATCGCTTCCACGTGCTGTTCGACCTCTATTCGCGAAGTCGACCTGTGGACCGCCGAACCGTTCCGCGATGCCCCGGAGCATCCGTGAACGAGGATCCTCGGTGCGGTAGATGGGGTGGCCGAAGCCCATGATGCGGTCACCTGCGAGAACGCGTTCGCGGATCCACGGCCTTCGCGGACGCCTTCGTATGTGGCGTGATCTTCCGATTCGGCCCGTGCCGGGGGCGCGCGTGGAGGTTTTCGGAAGCGGCGGACGAGCCTGTGAGGGCGACAAGGCCGCACTGGTGGCGCGACCGGAATGTGATCAGGCCAGAATCAGCAGATACATCCGGCTTCGTTGATCTCTCCCCATAGTCTTGGCGGTTGGTCATTACGCCGTCGCTGGGAGGCCACTCCAGCGGGCCGGTCCGGAAGGGGAGCATGGGTTTGGACGGGGGACGTGGGGCGGCACGGGGGTTTCAGTACCAGTACCTCCGCACGCTGGAGCAGCTGGTTACGGTGATCGACGAGCCTGAAGTCGCCTGTGTTCGGGTGGAAGGTCCACCGGCTAGCAAGGGAGCGGCGGACAAGGTCGACTTCGACGTCGTCGACTCGGACGGGACCGTGCGCCTGGCGGTCCAGGTCAAGAGCCGAGTCGCCGGTGGCTCCATGAGCGGTGCCATGGCGCTGGGTGTTCTTCTGGAGATGGTCAACGGTAGTCAGGGGGCGGGCAGTTATCTCCTGTTGACGAATGCCCATCCCGGGGCCAAGGGGAACCGGCTCGAAGAAGTCCTGGCCAGTGACTTCGAGCCACAGGCTCTTCGGGACACGCTGATGGAGCTCTTCCATGACGCGCCTCAACGCCGGGAGCAGTTGAAGCGGCTGGACACAGACGGTCTTACCCGGCTGGCCCGCTGCCGACTCGAATACGACGCCCGCGATAACGACGAGATCCGCGAAGAGCTCCGCAACTGCCTGCGCAGCATTCGGAATCGAATCCACCAGGGCCTGGGAGAGCAATCCGCCGGGCTGCTCACTGGATACCTCGTCTCGGAGATACTGGACCGCGCCGCCGATGTGACCGGCGAGCGGGCAACGTTCTCCACAACCGAGTTGCGCAGGCTCATACTTGTCGACGCAGAGACGTTGGCGCAATCCATCGGCGCCCGCGACTGGGGCACCATCGCGGGACAGATCCCGGCCATCCCCGATGTCCGCCGCCCCAAGCTCGTCGACCCGCTGCTCGCTGCCTTTCCCGCCTCGGGAGCGCAGCTGACGCGCCGAGCCACCCTCGTCGGACCGTCGGGAATCGGCAAGTCCAGCGCCGCGGCTCTCTACATCGCCGCGCGGGCTGACGCCTACGACTTCATCGGCTGGATCGACTGCGAGACCCGGGCTTCGACCTTAGCGTCGTTCCACCGCGTACTGGATGTCTTGGACCCGAACGCCGTCAGACACCAGGAGGGCCGGCCCGAGGAGACACAGCAGGCAGTGCAGCAGGCCCTTGGCCGGCTCCCCGGCCGCTGGCTGCTGATCTTCGACAACGTGGCCGCGACGCGGCAAGCCGAGCCGTGGGTGCCCAAGGCGAGCCGGGGCGATGTCATCATCACCACGCTGAACGCCGCCACCCACCTGGGCACGGGCGATGTGGTGCAGGTCTCCACCATGGAGCGGAAGGAATCCGCCCAACTGCTGACCCGGCGCCTGCACCTCGGCGAGTCCGACGAACCTCAGTGGGCGGACGCACTGGACCGGCTGGCAAGCGAGCTCGGTGACTGGCCGTTGGCCCTCGAACTCGGAGCCAGCTACCTCTACACCTGCGGCCTGGGACTCGACCAAGTCGATCACTACCTGAACGCCCTTAAGGTACGGTCCTTCTCTGATGAGGAGTCGGTGCCTCCCGGTTATCCCCGTACGCTCGCAGCTGCCCTCAACATGTGTGTCGACAACCTTGAGAGACGGATCCAGCCAGGCCCCGCCCCCGACGTTGCCGCTGTCGGACTGCAGATGTTCTACGCGGCCGCCTACCTGGCCTCCCATCAGATACCTGCTCACCTGCTGCTTGCGGCGGCGATCAGCAGAGCCGAGGACTTCGATGCCGACTATCGCGGTCCGGTACTCGTCGCGCCGGAAACGGTCAACATCGGGGAGGCGTTGCGTGAACTCTCCCGCTTCTCGCTCATTAAGAACGACCTACCGTTGCCCCCTACGTACGGGCAAACCCTGACTGGTGCGGACCGCTCCATCTCCATCAATACGGTCAGCCAAGAACTGATGCGCGAACGCCTCACGAGGCACCCGTACCTGTCGACAGTGATCGATCAACTGGCCGGGCACGTGGAACGCTGGCTCACCGGGCCCACGCAACTCGGCGAGCTGGAGCGGGTGCGGGTGATGCAGTCGCACGCCGAGATGCTCCTGTCGCACATCGACCGCCTCGATCTGCCGAGTGAGCGAGCGGCTCTCATCTGCGGAAATCTAGCCGCCCCTTACTACCTACAGGGAGACGTCGAGCGGGCCGAAGAACTCTACACGCGTGAGCTCGACTACCTGGAGAGAGCCGGCTCGCAGAACGAAGCTCTCGTCGTACAGACCCGCTTCGCTCTGGCTGCGATGCCCATCCAGGTCCAAGAGCTCGGCAGCGACCGGCGGCCGACGCTAAGGACCACGCTTGCTGACGCGATCGAGCATCTGGAGTTCGTGCTCCACCAGGCGAGGTCATGGGTGTTCGAATACCCGAAGGCTGCCATGAAACTTGCCCTTGACTCGCGACTCCTCATCCAGTCATCGAGTATCTCAGGTGAGGTTGGGGAAAGACTCACGCGGCTTGCTGATGCTTTCACGGATCTGGAGTCGAGAATCGGACCGACTGCCTATTCTGTGGACTACGAAGTGCTGGAGCGGGCAGAGGGCTGTTTGCAGGACGGTCTGTATATCGAAGCGGAAGCGCACTGCCGAGCACTGCTGGACAAGGGAATGGCCGGACCGCTAGAAGCCGAAGCCCGTCGCCGCCTCGTCGAAGCCCTGGCCGGGCAGGCGAAGTGGGACGAGGCAATTGGTGAGGTCAACTACTGGAAGCAGGACCCGGCAGCTCCACGGCTCTTCCGGCACGCCATCGTTGACCTGATTCGGAATGTCTGCGTCAGCTGCTCCACTGCCCTTACTGAGGGCGACCCCGGCTCACTTCGTCTCCTGGACCAAGTGGTGGACTGGCCCGACCTTGATGAGTTCATTTCCATGGGCACAGATGAGGACAACCAGGCCATCACGAGCGCCCGTGCCCTGCGAGACCTGATCCGAAGGGCATCACGGAGATAGACCAGTCGGTGGTGCACTTTCAACGGGAAGTCCTGGCACGAGAATATGGACTTTGACGAGGCCGCTGAGCCGGTGATCTGCCAAATTTCTAGCGGCAGTTGATGAAGTCGGCCCTGGTCGCTGTGCTGCTGGGGCCGAGCACGCGATTCATAGGGTGGGGGGAGTGGAGCACCATCATGGCCGACCGACAGTGTGTAGGCGTCTGGCGTTAGCGGCTCCGATAGTTCGTGCCTCGTGCCGCAGATCTACGCTTTCGCCCTCTGCCGTTGTTGCGGGCGGCGGTGCGGTAACCGCTCCGCACCGCTCAGACGTGGAGCGGACCGCTAGAAGCTCCTGTCACAGACTCGGATGCAATGACCCAATACCTGGTCCAGATCCTGATTCCAGATAGGGATCCGACCTCCAATCGGTGCCAGCGAAGCCTCCAGGATTGCCGTCCTGGGGGCTTTCGTGCGCTCTGGCACCGGTCGGAGGCAGGCGTCCCCATCGCGGCTCGACCGGAGACGACCGAGAGGCCTGTCAGAGTCGCCACCCTGGATCCGTACCGGTCAACGCCGGTCGCTCAAAGGACAGTTGAGAGGCCGATGCCTCTGACTGCCTCTGAGCGACCCGGGTCGAACCGGGGTCGAATCAGAGCGATTTCCTCTGACTGCCTCCGATCGCCTCTGCAACCCGTCCTAGCAGGTCACAGCCTCATCGCCTCGCATAAGCGCAGGTCAGAAAGATGCGCTAGC
>NZ_JBSFHA010000177.1:0-5198 GCF_053596855.1 Streptomyces sp. NPDC001617 | reverse complement strand
CCGGTCGCCGACACGGACCGCGCCGATGCCGGTGATCGCCGCGATGTGGTGCCGTTGTCGTCCCACTGCAGGACCTTGGCGCCGTTGGCGGTGGATTGGTTCTCCACCCCCGGCACCTTGCCGCTGGCCGCGTTGATGATCTTGAAGTAGCCGGACGGCTGGAGGATGAACTTCCACTGCTGGTCGGTGGCGTTGTCGGTGTTCTGCTGGGTGGCGTAGGTGCCGTTGGCGGTCGAGCCGCCCGCGATGGTCAGCATCAGGTTGCTGTTCGCATTGGAGACGGTGTAGGTGGCGCCGTCGGAGATGCCGCCGCCCAGGTCGATGGTGCCGTACGTGACCGGGTGGACGGAGCTGTCGTTGTAGCCGCCGCTGAGCACCAGCAGGCTGTGGCCGTCGGGTAGCGGGAGCATCCCGCGGCTGTACCCGCCCGCGACGGTCGACTGGATACGGGTCCAGGAGTTCGCCGCGCCGTTCTGGGTGTTGAGGAACAGGTCCGTGCTGCTCTGCGCGCTGACCACGAGCGTGCCGTTGGCGCCGCCGGTGGGCAGCCAGGTGACGAACGGGTTGCAGCAGGGGACGGTGCCTTCGGTCGTCCGCAGAGGGATGCCGGTGGCGGAGCCGAACGCCTCGGGGTCGGCGGAGATCTTGTAGTAGACCGCGAAGTTCCCCTCCGGTGCGCCGCCGTACTCGTACGTCATCACGTAGTTGCCGTTGGGCAGCTTCGCGACGGTCGCCATGCCGGGGCGGGCGCTGTAGGCGGAAACTGCCACGTCGTCCACGACCGGGCCCCAGTTCACGCCGTCCGTGGTGACCTGGTGCACCAACTTCTGGCCGTGGGCGGGATCACGCTGGTCGGAGTAGTAAACGATGAGCCGGCTGCCGTTCATCAGGAAGAACGGCTCCCACACCGGGGTGAAGCCGTTGCTGGCGGTGGCCTGGCCGCCGGTGGCGATGTTGCTGACGAAGGTCCACGACACCCCATGGTCCGTGCTGGCGTACATGTCGATCTTGGTCGCGGACCGGTCGGAGGGGACCGAGTCGCCCGCGATCAGGAGCGTGCCGGCGGGGAAGTTGCCCATCGCCGTGGGCAGTTCGAACAGCTGCGGCTCCCAGCGCATGCCCCAGCCGTTCTGGGTGTCGGCGACGTCCGAGATGTGGGTCCAGGAGTTGCCGTTGTCCGTGCTGCGGTAGATCGGGAAGACGGGCGTGCCGGACGTGTACTGCTCGAACGTGGCGAGCACGGTGCCGTTGGCGGAGCCGCTGTGCTCCAGCCGTATCGCCCTGGGGTAGAGCGATCCTGGGGCAGGCGCGTTGGACGGCGGGGTGTACATGGTCTGCGACGGGCGGGAGAGGGCGTGAGCCTTGCCGGCGGCGGGGAGGACGACCGTGCCGACCGCTGCGACCAGGGCGAGCAGCAGAAGGAGAAGGGGGACGGGGCGGGAACGTGGAGCGGCGCCGGGTCTGGCGCCGGGCTGGTCGGGGGACATGTGCGGCTCCGTAGCGGGGAATGGGCGGGTGTTTCAGTGACCGCCGTTCTCCGGGGCAGTGGGGGGCGGGGAACGGCGGAGTCCAGGGAGGCGGGCGTGCGCTCGGGGAGGGGAGCTGTCGCGGGTGCTCAAAGGTGGGGCAGCAGCCGGTCTCGGTGGGACGGCGGGGGCGCGGTCGAGCCGCGGACGACGAGTTCGACCGGGGGTTCGTCCGCCTCCGGCAGCTCGGCGTCGGGTTTCTCGACGGCGTGCACGAGAAGCCTGATTCCCTCCCGTGCGGCGACGGCGAAGGGCTGACGCACGGTGGTCAGCGGCGGGGAGACATAGGCGAAGACCGGGTTGCCGTCGAAGCCGACGACACTGATGTCCTCCGGCACGCGTCGACCTGCTTCTCTCAGGGCGTGGATCAGGCCGATGGCCATCTCGTCGCCCGCGGCGAACACCGCGGTCACGGAGGGGTCCGCGGCCAGCGCCCGGCCCGCCGCGTACCCGGAGGCGGCCGACCAGTCACCGTTGAGCAGCGGCGGCTCGTGCGCGCCTCGCGCGGCAAGTGCGGCCTGCCATCCCTGGATACGATCCTTGGTGGCGTACCAGTGGCGCGGGCCGGCGAGGTGATGGACGGTGTCATGCCCCAGATCCAGCAGATGGTCGGTGGCCGCCCGCGCCAGTTCCTGGGCGGCCACGCTCACGGTCAAGGTGCGAGTGGCGGTGAAGGAAGGGGGCGCTCCGATGAAGAGGACCGGTACGTCGACGCGCAGCGGGACTTCTCCCTTCACGACGGGTTCGGAGACGACGACGCCGTCCACACCCTGTTCCAGGAGCGCCGCCAGAGCGCCTGCGATGCCCTCCGGGGCACCGTCCGGTGTGTTGATCACGCGGAGCGCGTAACCGGCGTCCCGTACGGCCTGCTCGATGTGCACGAGCAGCGACGCGGTCCCGTATCCCTCGGTCCCCAGGGCGACGACGCCGAGGGAGTGGGTGCGCCCGGAGGCCAGAGCCCTGGCCGCCTGGTTCAGCCGGTAGCCCAGTTCCTCGGCGGCCGCGAGGACTCGGCGGCGCGCTTGGTCCGAGACGTACGGCTCGTCGTTGAGCACCCGGGAGACGGTCTTGCGCGACACCCCGGCCAGCCGTGCGACGTCCGCACTGCGCGGCGCAGCAGACGCTACGTCGCGCCCCGCTCCTGGTGTCATGAAGTCTCCCGAAGGCTGTGCATCACGGTGACCTGCGAACTGGCGAGGTCAGTGAGTATGATCGCGCGGTCTGACCGCGTGGTCATGTCTACGCAGCCGACCAGGCGGCGTCAAGAGTTCGGACGATAGCTTTTCGCTCGGCCCTCTCGGGTGCGGTGGCCATGAGGACGGTCGATAGACGGGGAGGAGTGAGACATCTATGCTGGTCGGAGGCCAAATTCCTGAGCGTCCTCAACCCTTCGGGCAGGCGGATGGAGCGGCTACGACTGCGGCGGTCATCATCGCTCAGCTTGACAGTGAGCCCACTCGGCACTCTGACAGCCGTCGATCGGGTTTATGTGATCATGTTTGATCGCTTGGTGAGTCACTTCCTCCCTTATCTCTTCGAGTCGACGTGCCATGCCTGAGTACGACAGCCCTGAGCAGTACGTGGACCTGTGCCCTGCGGACTCTCCCTCCCCGCGGCCAGCCGCCGCAGTCTGCTGCGCGGTGTCGGCGGTGCCGCCCTGCTCGCGGGTGTGAGCATCCCGCTGCTGAGCGCCTGCGGCGGCAGCGGAAGTGGCTCGGACTCCGAGACTGTCACCTTCGGCTCCAACCAGTCGGACGCCGTGCCGGCGAAGGTGCCTACGGTGGGATCTACACGGCCTTTACCAAGCAGCCCGACCTCCTCGCCCACTGCGGCCCCCTTGATCGTGGCACGGTTCACCAAGAGCCAATGCCGTCCCTGCCCGGCTCGCGCCCAGTGCACCAGCACCGCCGACAACGCCCGCACCGTGGGCTTCCCTCCACGAGGACTCCGCGACCTGCAGCTCCGCGTCCGCGCCGAGCAGCAGACGCCTGACTGGAAGGCCCGCTACGCGGTCCGCTCCGGAGCGGAGGGCACGGTCAACGAGTTCGCCCACGGACACGGGATGCGGCGTTGCCGCTACCGGGGACAGGGAAAGGCCCACGTCCAGCACGTCCTGACGGCCATCGCCGTCAACATCGAGCGCCTCAGCGGACTGCCGCCGACCGAGGAAGCACCCACGCCCCGCTGGCCGACTGCCTCCCAGAACTACCTCGACCAGCGCGAGATACCCCGGCCGAAGTCCTGGCGAACCCTGGGCCGTTGACCTCGCCAACTCCAAGATCCCCGACTGTGAGGATGCGGGAGGCACCGCTCGCGGGTCTGACCCGATCCCCGATTGACGCTCCGGCTGTCCTCACTCTGAATCGTCGACCTGGCGAGCGGTGCCATTGCGTGTACCGGCTCGGCGATCGTGACCTCATAGGAGCTTGACCGACGCGGTCCCATCACAGTCGTGTCCGTCCGCCGAGCCGGTACGCGCGATCCCACACGACCGCGTACGGAAGGACCAACTCGGCCGCCATGGCACAGCCCATCGAAGTGATCGGCGGGATCGACACCCACACCGACGTCCACCAGGCCGCCGTCATCGACGCCATCGGCCGGCACCTGGCCACCGAGGCTTTCCCCACCACGCCTGAAGGCTATCGGCGCCTGCTGGCGTGGCTGTGCTCGCACGGCCAGGTGCTGACAGTCGGCATGGAGGGCACAGGATCCTTCGGTGCCGAACTGGCCCGGTACCTGCGTGCCAACCAGATCACGGTGGTCGAAGTCGACCGACCCGATCGTCGAGCTCGCCGCGCCGCAGGCAAATCCGACCCTGTCGACGCCTACGCCGCCGCCACCGCAGTGCTCTCCGGCCGCGCCAACGGCACCCCGAAGGACCGCGACGGCACGGTCGAGGCAATCCGCACACTGCGCGTGGTACGCGGCAGCGCCGTCAAGGCCCGCACCCAGACCATCAACCAGCTCAAATCACTGATCATCACCGCGCCCGCTGCGGTACGCGAAGCACTGCGCTCGCTGACCACCACCGAGCTGATACGCCGCCTGGTCGCCAGCCGACCCGGCTCCGATCCGACCACCCCGACCGCTGCCGTCAAACTCGCGCTCAAGCGCCTGGCCAAGCGATACCAGCACCTCAGCGAGGAGATCGCAGAAGCGGACGCCGAGCTGCGCGCCCTCATCACCCACACCGCACCCGGCCTGCTCGCGCTACAGGGCGTTGGGACAGAAACCGCCGGGCAGCTGCTGGTCACCGCCGGGGACAACCCCGACAGACTCGTCTCGGAGGCATCCTTCGCCCACCTGTGTGCGGCCGCACCCGTGCCAGCCTCCTCGGGCCGCACTGATCGCCATCGACTCAACCGCGGCGGCGACCGCCAGGCCAACCGCGCGCTGCACACCATCGTCCTGGTCCGCATGCGTCACGACCCACGCACCCGCGACTACGTCGCACGACGCACCCTCGAAGGGCTCAAGACGAAGGACATCTTCAGATGCCTCAAGCGCTTTGTCGCGCGAGAGGTCTACCGCCACCTCACCAGCGCACCTTCGACATCTCCGGCCACTTGACGATCTAGAAGCTGTATCTCAACCGATCATGGAACGTGCGGGTCGAACAGGTTTCCCGCTGGGGTGATCTTCCCGTTGTGCGCGCATGAAGACAGGGCC
>NZ_JBSFHA010000176.1:0-5276 GCF_053596855.1 Streptomyces sp. NPDC001617 | reverse complement strand
CAACTTCGCCCGAGCACGGTTCACTTCATGTGCGTCCACACCCTGACCATGCCCCCAAACAGCACCGCGAGACAGACCTAACGGAGCACTACTAGTGTCGTACGGCCCCCGTCGCCGCCGCCCTCAGCTTCGCTCGCACACGAAGATGGCCGTACCGGGGATGAGATTGCCGCGCAACGGCGACCAGCCGCCCCACTCCGAGGTGTTCCAGGCCGGCCACTCGGGCTCCACCAGGTCGACGAGCCGGAAGCCGCCCGCCACCACGTCCCGGACCCGGTCGCCGATCGTCCTGTGGTGCTCCACATAGACGGCGGTCCCGTCCTCGTCCTGCTCGACGTACGGCGTGCGGTCGAAGTAGGAGGCCGAGACGGACAGACCCTCGGGGCCCGGCTCGTCGGGGAACGCCCAGCGGATGGGGTGGGTGACCGAGAAGACGAAGCGGCCGCCGGGGCGCAGCACCCGCCGCACCTCCGTGAGGACCCGCACCGGATCGGCCACGAAGGGCAGCGCCCCGTACGCCGAGCACGCCAGGTCGAAGGACGCGTCCGCGAAGGGCAGGGCGCCGGCGTCGGCGCAGACGAGGGGGAACGTTCCGCCGATGCGCAGCGCGTGCTGGAGCTGACGGTGGGAGATGTCCAGCGCGACCGGGCGGGCGCCCTGCGCGGCCAGCCAGCGCGCGCACTGCGCCGCGCCCGCGCCGATCTCCAGGACGTCCTTGCCCTTGAGGTCCTCCGGCGGGCCGAGCAGCTCGGCCTCCACCTCGTCGAGGCCCTCGGGGCCCCACACGAAACGGTCGTCGCCCAGGAACGTGCCGTGCTCGACCTGGTACTCGTCGGCGTTGCGGTCCCACCAGCCCCGGTTGGCGCGGGCGCTCTCCGTGCCGTCGGCCTGGCGTCGGGTGGCATCCGGCTGGAACGAGTCGCTCGCAGCCTCGGGGAAAACGGGGTCTTGGATGATCGGCTCCCTCGTCGTACTCTTCCCTGCAATCCGGTCACCCGAGGGGTGTCACGGAAGAGGTGTCTCAGGCCTGCGTGGCCTCCAGAGACAGTTCTTGTGCCGGGATTGCGGCGATCCGCCCCGGGTGTGCGCCTTCGCGCATTGACCCTGTCCGGCTGCCCCCGTATGCTACAAGTTGCGCTGCGGGCCTGCGCACCTCAGACGTAGCAGGCTGCGCTCGCATCTGTTGTATGTCCCCTCGGTTGTCGAGGCGCCATCACCAGTGACTGGTTCTCCAGTATCTGTTGGGGCGCTTCCTTGGCTGTCCGGCTTCTTCAGAGCGATACGGGCTCCCGGCGTAGCAGTACCTACGACTTCAATGTCCGTACCGGAGCCCTTTCCCACATGACGAGCAGCACCGAGACCACCGCCACCACCCCGCAGGTAGCGGTCAACGACATCGGTAACGAGGAAGCCTTCCTCGCCGCGATCGACGAGACGATCAAGTACTTCAACGACGGCGACATCGTCGACGGCGTCATCGTGAAGGTCGACCGGGACGAGGTCCTGCTCGACATCGGTTACAAGACCGAAGGCGTTATCCCGAGCCGCGAGCTCTCCATCAAGCACGACGTCGACCCGAACGAGGTCGTCGCCGTGGGCGATGAGATCGAGGCCCTCGTCCTCCAGAAGGAGGACAAGGAAGGCCGCCTCATCCTGTCCAAGAAGCGCGCTCAGTACGAGCGTGCCTGGGGCACGATCGAGAAGATCAAGGAAGAGGACGGGATCGTCACCGGTACCGTCATCGAGGTCGTCAAGGGTGGTCTCATCCTCGACATCGGCCTCCGTGGCTTCCTCCCGGCCTCCCTGGTCGAGATGCGCCGCGTTCGCGACCTCCAGCCCTACGTGGGCAAGGAGCTCGAGGCGAAGATCATCGAGCTGGACAAGAACCGCAACAACGTGGTCCTGTCCCGCCGTGCCTGGCTGGAGCAGACCCAGTCCGAGGTCCGCCAGACGTTCCTCACGACCCTCCAGAAGGGTCAGGTCCGCTCCGGTGTGGTCTCCTCGATCGTCAACTTCGGTGCCTTCGTGGACCTGGGTGGCGTCGACGGTCTGGTCCACGTCTCCGAGCTCTCCTGGAAGCACATCGACCACCCCTCCGAGGTCGTCGAGGTCGGCCAGGAGGTCACGGTCGAGGTCCTCGACGTCGACATGGACCGCGAGCGTGTCTCCCTGTCGCTGAAGGCGACCCAGGAAGACCCGTGGCAGCAGTTCGCCCGCACCCACCAGATCGGCCAGGTCGTGCCCGGCAAGGTCACGAAGCTGGTTCCGTTCGGTGCGTTCGTCCGCGTGGACGAGGGCATCGAGGGTCTGGTGCACATCTCCGAGCTGGCCGAGCGCCACGTGGAGATCCCGGAGCAGGTCGTCCAGGTCAACGACGAGATCTTCGTCAAGGTCATCGACATCGACCTCGAGCGCCGTCGCATCAGCCTCTCGCTGAAGCAGGCCAACGAGTCCTTCGGTGCCGACCCGGCCTCGGTCGAGTTCGACCCGACCCTGTACGGCATGGCCGCCTCGTACGACGACCAGGGCAACTACATCTACCCCGAGGGCTTCGACCCCGAGACCAACGACTGGCTCGAGGGCTTCGAGGCTCAGCGCGAGGTGTGGGAGAACCAGTACGCCGAGGCGCAGTCCCGCTTCGAGCAGCACCAGCAGCAGGTCATCAAGTCCCGCGAGGCGGACGCTGCGGCTGCCGCCGAGGGTGGCGACACCGCGGGTGCGGCTCCGGCCGCGGGTGGCGGTTCGTACTCCTCCGAGGGTGCGGACACCTCCGGTGCCCTGGCTTCGGACGAGGCGCTCGCCGCGCTTCGCGAGAAGCTCGCGGGTGGCCAGAGCTGAACGCCCACTGAGCAGTAGCTCCTGACTGAGGGGCCGTACCTTTCGAGGTGCGGCCCCTCAGCCGTGTTCGGAAGGAAACCCCGTAAGAGAAGGCTGATCAGGCGTACCTGCGGGAATGCCCCTGGTTCAGGGCGCGTTGAAACGTACGAACACGAGGAGGAGCGGTCACTGTGCTTGATCCGCAGGGTTTGTACGCATGGGAGCCGAAGGGCCTGGCTGTCGTCGACATGGCGCTCGCCCAGGAGTCGGCCGGCCTTGTCATGCTCTACCACTTCGACGGATACATAGACGCGGGCGAGACCGGCGACCAGATCGTCGAGCGGCTTCTGGACTCGCTGCCCCACCAGGTCGTGGCCCGTTTCGACCACGACCGGCTCGTGGACTACCGCGCCCGCCGCCCGCTGCTGACCTTCAAGCGTGACCGGTGGACCGAGTACGAGGAGCCCACCATCGACGTGCGGCTCGTGCAGGACGCCACCGGAGCGCCCTTCCTGCTGCTGTCCGGCCCGGAGCCGGACGTGGAGTGGGAGCGGTTCGCCAAGGCCGTCGAGCAGATCGTGGAGCGGCTCGGCGTGCGTCTGGCGGTGAACTTCCACGGCATACCCATGGGCGTCCCGCACACCCGCCCCGTGGGCCTGACCCCGCACGGCAACCGCGGCGACCTGGTCCCGGGCCACCGCAGCCCCTTCGACGAGGCACAGGTCCCGGGCAGCGCCGAGTCGCTCGTCGAGTACCGCCTCATGGAGGCCGGCCACGACGTCCTGGGCGTCGCCGCGCACGTGCCGCACTACATCGCCCGCTCGCCCTACCCGGACGCGGCCCTGACGGTCCTGGAGGCCATCACCGCCGCCACCGGCCTGGTCCTGCCCGGCATCGCCCATGCCCTGCGCACGGACGCCCACCGCACCCAGACCGAGATCGACCGCCAGATCCAGGAGGGCGACGAGGAGCTCACCGCCCTGGTCCAGGGCCTGGAGCACCAGTACGACGCCGCCGCGGGCGCCGAGACCCGGGGCAACATGCTCGCCGAGCCGGTGGACATCCCGTCGGCGGACGAGATCGGCCGGGAGTTCGAGAAGTTCCTGGCGGAGCGGGAAGGCGACAACTGACCTCCGGCGGTCCCGCTGTCGGTGCCAGGCCCTAAGCTGCCCCTCATGCTGAAGGTGGGTCTGACCGGCGGGATCGGTGCCGGCAAGAGCGAAGTGTCACGGCTGCTCGTCGAGCGCGGAGCCGTGCTGATCGACGCGGACCGTATCGCGCGGGAGGTCGTCGCGCCCGGGACGCCCGGGCTGGCGGCGGTCGTGGACGCCTTCGGCGAGGGCGTGCTGTCCGAGGACGGCAGCCTGGACCGGCCCAAGCTCGGCTCCATCGTCTTCGCCGACCCCGAGAAGCTCGCCGTGCTGAACTCGATCGTGCATCCCCTGGTGGGCAGGCGGTCCCGTGAGCTGGAAGAGGCCGCCGCCGAGGACGCGGTCGTCGTGCACGACGTCCCCCTGCTCGCCGAGAACAGCCTGACCCCGCTGTACGACGTCGTGATCGTCGTCGATGCCAGCGCCGAGACCCAGCTCGACCGGCTGGTGCGCCTGCGCGGCATGACCGAACAGGACGCACGCGCGCGTATGGCCGCGCAGGCGACGCGCGAGAAGCGCCGGGCGATCGCGGACGTCGTCATCGACAACGACGTGCCGCTGGAGGAACTGGAGCGCCGGGTGAAGGACGTATGGGCCGATCTCGTACGCAGAGCCCGCGCCGTGGAGGGTTCGTCCCGGGAATCTCAGGAATAGCGGGTCCTTTTCCGGGCGTTGAACCCTTCGAGTGAGGGAAGGACTTTAGCCGTGCCCGAGACCAGCGGTTCGACCGGACGTACTCCGGAGACGCATGTCATCGACTTCCGTGCCGCCGAGCAGTTGCTCAACGCACGGGACCCGCGGGGCGCGGTGAAGCTGCTCGACTCAGTCATCGCCGCGCACCCGGAGAACACCGCCGCCCGGCTGCTGCGCGCGCGTGCGTTCTTCGCCGCCGCGCAACTGCGGCCCGCCGAGCTGGAGTTCACGATCGTCCTGGAGCGCGAGCCGGACAACTCGTTCGCGCACTTCGCGCTGGCCCGCACCTACGAGCGCCAGGGTCGCCAGGAGCAGGCCAAGCGGCACTTCCGGCTGGCGGCCGCGCTGGACCCCAACCCGCAGTACCTGAAGGCCGCCCGGTTCGACGAGTCGGCATGAGGCGGGCGTGAGCCAGGGGGTGTCCGGCGGATCAGGTCGGCTGTGAGGCACGGCACCTCCTGGCCAAGCCGAGAGTGGGGGAGCGTGCAGCTGCAAGGCGGAGGAGGGCGGCGCTGCGGCACATCGGCAACCGACGACAACGCGGCTGGGGGTCCCCCCACGCCATCAAGGCAGTGGGGGAGCGCGTGCCAGGCCCCGCGACGCCGAGCTGATCCG
>NZ_JBSFHA010000175.1:0-5426 GCF_053596855.1 Streptomyces sp. NPDC001617 | reverse complement strand
CCGAAACAAGACGCCGCATGCCTCCCTCATTCCGAGCTAGACCATGCCAGACCAGCGGAAATCAAGCGATGATGTTCGGTTGAGATACGGCTTCTGAACGTTCCAGGTTTGATCGAGTCCCTGACGAACCCGGGATGCCTCTGTATCTGTCAAGCCGGCAATGACGGGAAGCTGTCACGTACGGACCTGTGGAAGCCCGAGGGTGAGATCTCCTCGGGCTACCCGACCAACCTCAAGTCAGGCCAGGGTGACGTACCATTTCCCGCCGACCTCGCTGCAAGGCATGGGCGACATGGTGGTGGAACCCGTGACCGAGCCAGCGACGGCCGCCTGGTAGACCGTGGCGAAATCCGACGGCGAGCTTGGCATGCCCGAGCTCGGGTCGGCGTTGGCGACGCAGGGACTCGATGGGGCGCAGATGTTGCCCGTGACCTCGACCAGCGCCTCGGTGCCCTGGATCACCGCGCCGACGACCGTCACGGTGCCGGTGGCGGCAGGCTGTCCGGTGGTGCTCGCCAGACAGATGGACTGTGAGGCTGGCGTTATATATGAGCATGTTGCCGGCCAGTCGCCCGCCAACTCGCCCTGGTAGAAGCCGTCCACGGCATCCTGCGGCGTGTCGTAGCCGGGGGTGGCCGAGCGGGAAGGTGTGGCTGAAGTGGTGGTGCTGCTGGCCGAACTGGGGGTCGTGGCTGTAGGGGCGTTGCCGGTTGCGGCCGAACTGGAGGCCGTGGCCGTGGGGGTCGGAGTCGGTGTGGGTTGCGGGTTGAAACCCCACCCCCAGCGGACCTGGGTGACTCCGGAGGAGTTGGTGCTGGACAGGCCGCTGCCGTTGTGGGTTTCGAGCGTGTAGGTGTCGTCACCGGTCTTCAGGCCCGGCCAGTAGACGCTGCCGATACGCTCGGAGCGAGCGGTGTCGGTGACGGCGGCGAGGTAGGACTGGTACTGGCCGCCGTTGTGGTCGGCCAGGTAGTCGATGCCGGTGGTCATCGGCGCCCCGAACTCGTCGATGATCGTCCGGCCGCCGTAGCCGCCAATCCGGCCGCTGAGGTCGGACTGCCACTGCGATTCCTGCGTGTAGCTGTTCCAGTACCCGTAGTAGTGCAGCGACAGAAGCGTGCCATCGAGCGCCGAGGCCGCGCCGACACCGGTGACATTGTCGTTGTATTTGGTGCCGCTGATGATCACCCGGCCGCGTGGGATGTTCGCGTGGTCGGAAAGCCAGGTCGAGCAGATCGAGACCCAGTCGCCCAGCTTGTAGTCGTAGGGTTCGTTCAGCGGCTCGAAGTAGACGTTGGGGTTGCCCCCGTAGGCGTTGACCACGGTGTTCCACATCGACTGCCAGGCCGACATGTCCGTGATCGTGCCGACGTTCTTGCTCTCGGTCCATGCGCTGATGATGACCTTCATGTCGTCGGCCAACGCCGCGTCGATCGCCGCGTGGTAGGCGTTCCACCACGACTGGCCCACGCTCGGCGGATTGATCGGCAGGCGCACGGTGTTCGCGCCGGGGTTCGCCTGGAACGCCTTCATGAAGGCGTTGGCGATCCAATAGACCTGCGCGTACGAGTCCGAGGCGTCCAGCCCGTCCGGGATGACCCATCCCGAGTTGTAGTTGTCTCGGGTATCGGCCCAGTTCACTCCCTTGAATTCGGCTGTCGTGGAACTGGCAGGGTTCGAGGGCGCGGCTGTAGAAGTCGTAGCCGCCCCTCCTGTCGAAGTAGTCGAACCGGGGCAGCCGGCGAGCGCAAGCATTAGCACGCCGGCAACAGCAGCCGCTGCCAGTACCTCACCACACCTACGCATTGGTTACCTCCACGGGGACGGGCTAGTGTTCCGGCTCGTTGCCGCGCGTGCGGGGCTGTCGTGGTTTCCGGCGTGATCCTTCGGCCACATTCCCCGCAGAAGGCGTCCTGTGGTGCGATCCGCGCACCGCAGTTCGGGCAGTGCATCGTCTCGGGCGTCATCCGTCGCGCTCCTTGCGCCGCCGAACGGGCGGTAGTTCCCGGGGTGTTCGTCGCTCGCGTCATGCTTGTGCTGTGTCGGATCGACGCGGTCTTCGAGCGTTTCCGTCCCATTCCGAGGTCGTGGCGTGTCAGGATCCCGGCGGTGGTGTAGGTCCTGAGGGCGGCTGCTGCTTGAGCGCAGCGAACAGTCGTGCGAGCACCCGGTCCTGTGTGGCGTCGGCGTAAACGCCGAACGCGGTGACGACGAGGGTGAGGGCCAGGCCGAGATAGGTCCCGAATCCGGCACCTGCGCTTACTCCGAGGTCACTGCCGCTTGGGTAGGTGATCCAGCGGACGATCACGATGATCGTGCACAGCAGGCCGACGCCGGTCACCGTGGGCGGGCTCAGCAGGGCCGGCGGTCGGATGCCGAAGGCCGGCAGTGCGGTCGCGACGCCGAGACCGAGGAGCAGCAGCATGGGGATCCATGCATAGTTCAGGTTCCAGGCGTTGGCGGAGCCCAGGCGTCCGAGACCGCTGGCGGAGACGGTGTACCAGGGCAGGAAGCTGTCGATGAAGGCGAGCAGGCCGCACACCGCCACCACGCGGGCTGTGCGGTCGAGTTTCGCGATGTCGACTGTTCGCGTGCGGCTCACGTCAGCGGGATCGGCGGGTGGGCGCGGAGGCTTGGGGGTGATTTCTGGCTCGGGGGTCGGCTGGGTCGGCTCGTGTGGTGGCGTGTGCGGGGTTGTCGTGGCTTCCGGTCTGATCCTTCGGCCGCATCCCCGCAGAAGGCGTCCTGTGGTGCGGCCTGCGCACCGCAGTTCGGGCAGTACCGCGTCTGGGGCGTCATCCGTCGCGCTCCTTGCACCGCTAAACGACGGCAGTTCCGGGTGTACCAGTCTCCGGCTGATCTTCGACGTGGCATGGACTTAGCTGTGCCGACGCGACCATGACCTTCTCAAAATATGATCACTCGGTTGTATCGGTCGGGCAACTCGGCAACCCTGCGGCGCCGTTCAGCTCATGGCGGCATGGAGTCGGGCGCTGGCGCTCCCATGCCGACGATGGCGTGCCACGCCAGCCATCCGGCGAAGCCCAGCGGTACGCGTGGCCAGGGCCACCGTCAGCCGTCGCCGCCCGCGCCGCGTCGTCGTCCCTCGGGCGGGTCGTACCGGTGGAGAGGGTGGGTCAGATGGCATCCGCAGTCCTGGTGGGCAGGTTGTACTGCAGGGCGATCGGAGTCCACGCCACCACGAACGCGTTCTTGTCAGCGGCGGCCTTCCTGCTCTGGGTGGTGCCGTTGTCCCAGTCCGCCGTGTGCGGGGCGCTGCCCGGGGTGCATCCGCCGTTGGCCATCGCCCCGGCCCATCTCGCGTACGCGGTGTCCGCCGCAGCCGACTCCGACCACGCCCGGCTGAGCGTCTGCGTCGCGACGCCGCCGCCCTGGACCTGCGACACGTCCAGGCTGCCGAGCTGCGTGACCAGGGACCTGCGATCCCGCGCGGCCCGGGCGAGGGCGCTCTGGGCGGAGGAAACCGACCGCGAGTCGGTGCACTGATCGACCGCTGTGGCGGCGTTGACCACCTGCTGGCGGGAGCTGGCGGCCTGGCCGAGCAGCTGGTCCACGGCTGCCGCCTGTGCCTGGGCGGCAGAGGGCTGCCCGGTGGCTGATGTCGCGGGCAATGTCGGCGACACGGCCGCAACCGGCGGCGACTGGCCGGGGCCCGGGGAGAACGATGAAGACGACGACGGCACCGCGACGGACGGCTTACCCGCATGCGAACCGGTCAGTTGCGAGACCCCGAAGTACGCGCCGCCGCCCGTGAGCAATATGAGGAGCAAGCCGCCGACAATCAGGAGCCGGGACCGACCAGACCGGCTTTGCCCCGGTCCCTTCACTGCGGGTGGTGGTCCGGCTCCTGGTGCGCCCGCGTCCGAGGGCGCCGAAACGGCGGTCTGCTCGATGTCGGACGCCCGGCCCGCGTCGTCAGGAGCGCGCACCCCGGCAGCCGGCAGGGACAGCCCGCACACGGTGCAGTGAGCGGCGGCTTTGACTTCGTGACCGTTGGGACAGGTGACCATCATGGGAGCGCCGCAGACCGTACAGAACCTGGCTGCCGCCTTGCCCGGCGGAAGGGCATGGCCGTTGGTGCAGCGTGCGGTCGCCCGGTCAGTCATCTGGACTCCAGATGATCGAGGTTCCCCAGGCCCATGCTGCGCCTCCGACAGCAGCGCCGCATCACCGCGCGCACTCATACCAGAGACCCCGGTTGAGCGGCCCCGAGCTTGTCCACCACCAGTCGCTGCCTGTCCTCGGGCGGCACAACGATCTGGACCTCCGCCCTCGTGTGCCCCTGGCGATCAATGCGTTGAAGACATCTTTGAACCCGTCCTGACCTGCAGCGGCGCGCCGACCCCCTCCGGCCGTGATGCGCCCGGAGGGTCATGGAATCCACGACACGAGTCAGTCGATCCCGCGCCATCTCCTCGGCGTCCGCGATGATCACTGGTTCGCCGGGAACCGCCGAACATGCACTCGGTTCCCTGTTCACCCGATCGTCCCATATGGCGCATATCGACAAGTTGCGGTCGTTCGGCCGGCGGGAGACGGTGATCGACGGGTCGAGAATTCTCCATCTCGATTTGCGCGCATCGGCAGGGCGTCGCCGCGGCCGCGCCCCTAGCTTTGTTCAAGCAACGGATAGGCGTAACGCCATGAGACAACACGAGGCGTCGAGCTCCCGGAGCGCCCACCGTGCAAGGAGAACTGGCGCCATCCTGGCTTTGGCCGTTATGGCGCTCTCCTCCGCGGCCTGCGGCGGGTCGTCCAACAACGCCGCCCCGGCCAACTCCGTATCCAACACGACCGCACCGGCCGCCAGCACGCCGCCCGGCCTGCCGAGCGATTGGTCCAGCCTGGCGATCCGGGCCGCCACCGCCAAGGTCACGAACTGTGCTCAGGCCGCCTCTCTGGATCCCGACGGCTGTCCCAACCAGGCGCAGTCAGGGGCCAACGCGGTGGAGGCAGTTCACTGGGCCACGCTCAACGAGCCCCTTGCCCACGCGGTGGCTGTCCCAAGCCAGCCGGCTGACTCCGGCGGTACAGGTGGTACGGGCCAGGTCGACGTGTACGGCCTGTACCAGATGGACGTGTCCTACACGGTCTCCGGCCAGGGCATCCGGCCTTATCTCGACTACAGCGGGGGTACCGCTCACGCCACCATGAACTGGGACGGGACGTCGTTCCAGAACGTTCAGTACGTTCAGTTCTCCTCTGGCGACCAGCTCCCTCCCGGAGTCAACGTGCCTCCCTTCACCCGCCCGAGCCAGGCGACGGACGCCGTCGTGCTGGCCGCCGTCAAGGCCGGATTTCAGTGGACGTTAAGTCCGTTTCTGGTAGCGACCTCGTCCGGGTTGGGTGAGGAAGCCTTGGCGGACGAGTCGTCCGAGACGAGCACGGGTGACGTTGACCGATGC
>NZ_JBSFHA010000174.1:0-5496 GCF_053596855.1 Streptomyces sp. NPDC001617 | reverse complement strand
TCTCGACAGGCTCCACAGTCTCCAACTCCACGGCGGTATCAGTCACTTGACGTCTCTCCCATGATCGTCGGATCCGCCGTTAGATTTACACTCCCTCGATGCGCTCGAGCCGCGCAAGCACGACGTCATCGACTTCGTGGACGAGGTCTCCGCCCCGATCCCCGTTCGCGTCATCGGTGACGTCCTTGGAGTGCCGCGCGAGGACCAGCACCTCATCCGGACATGGACGGACGAGATGTCCGACATGGGGGACATCAAAGTCGACTTCGAGGCCGGCACCGCGCATTCGGCAAAGGCCGAGAAGGCCGTCGGCGAGATGTTCGCATACCTCGCACACATGCAGGAGATCCGCGGGGTCCAGCCCGCAGACGACCTCGTCACCTCGCTCATGGGCGCCGAAATCGACGGCGAACGTCTCACCCTCCGTCAGCAGCGCGAGTGTTTCTTCATCCTGGCCACCGCCGGTAACGACACCACCCGGAACACGACAAGTGCCGGGGTGAAGGCGCTTTGGGAGTATCCGGAACAACGCGCAGCCCTGGCGGCGGACAGTTCCCTGCTCAAGACGGCTGTGGAGGAGTTCCTGCGGTGGGGCAGCGTCGTCACGCATTTCCGTCGTACGGCAACCGAAGACACCACGATCGGCGGAAAAGAGATCAAAGCCGGCGACTGGGTCGTGATGTACTACGGGGCTGGAAACCGCGACCCCGATGTCTTCACCGACCCGGACAAGCTCGATATCCGCCGTTCACCGAACGAGCACATGGCATTTGGAGGTGGCGGACCGCACTTCTGTCTGGGAGCGCCACTGGCCCGCCTCCAGATCCGAGTGATCGTCGAGGAGTTGCTCCGCCGCTACCCGAACTACGACGTCGTGGGGGAGACCCCCTACTCGCCGAGCAACTTCTTTCGCGGCCTTCACCGTTTTCCCGTCGTGCTCGAGCCTCGCTAACGGAGTCCGGTGTCATGAGCCTGAGAGTGGAAGCCGACGACGAGGTATGCATCGCCTCGGGGCAGTGTTCGGAACTGGCCCCGACGGTATTTGGCCGCGATGATCTGGGCATCGTGAGGGTGCTGACGGAGTCGCCGACGCTGGACGTCGAGACGGCTGCACGTCATGCCGCACGAATTTGCCCCGCGGCGGCGATTCGCATCCGCGAGGCCCCGAACGTCGAGTAGCTCCTGTCGGCCGACAAACTGTCGGCGGCCGGGAGCAGCCCAAGACCGCGCCTCCTTCCGGAATCACACACCAGTGCCCGAGACGGTGGCGTGGACTCACGAGAACGTTGGACTCGGAGCGGCAAGGGTTCCAGGACTTACTGACGCCTATTTTGTGCCGCAAGTCGATGGAAGGCTGGACGTATGAGTGGATGGCTGGAAGGCAAAGTTGCCATTGTCACCGGCGGCGGCAACGGAATTGGAGCTGCGATCTCGCGTCGCTTCTCCCAGGAGGGTGCCCGGCTGGTGATCAACGACCTCGGGACCAGTCCTGACGGCACCGGCGGAGACGAAGGTCCCGCGAAGGAGATCGCTGAGCAGATCATTGCCGGCGGCGGAGAGGCCGAGTACGACGGTGGCGATATCGCCGATACCGCCACCGGCGAGCGGCTCGTCGAAAGGGCTGTCGACACTTACGGCAGGTTGGACATCGTCGTCAACGTCGCTGGAATTCTCCGCGACCGCATGATCTTCAACCTCGAGGAGAAGGACTGGGACGCTGTCATCCGAGTCCACCTCAAGGGGCATTACAGCACCATTCGTCCAGCCTCGATCTACTGGCGCGGGCGTCGCGACCCCGACGCGAACAATCGGATCATCAACTTCACGTCGATCTCCGGGCTGCACGGCTCCGCGGGGCAGCCCAACTACGCCGCCGCCAAGATGGGGATCGTCGGTCTCACCTACTCGACCGCCAACGCGCTCGCCCGCTACGGCGTGACCACCAACGCCATCTCGCCCGGTGCCTCGTCCCGCCTGACCGCGACGGTTCCGCAGGAGCGGCTTCCCACGCATGACGAGGTTCAGCCCGCGGCCGCCGACCCGGAGCACATAGCCCCCATCGCGACGTACCTGGCAAGCGACCGGTCGCGCTGGTTGAACGGGCGTGTAGTTGGCGCCCGGGGCAACTCGGTGGAGCTCTACAACATCCCGGAGCCCATCCGCGTGGTGAGTTCCGCCACCGATTGGCAGATGGAGGACCTGGCCACCCTTGTCGAATCGAACTTCCGCAGCCCGGCCAGGGCTCCGCTGATCCCACCGTGGTTCGACACCGACGCCACCAACGGCTCCGGCGCTTGAGCGTGACAACGAGCAGCATGGTCACGGCGCCTGGGTGCCGAAAGCGCCGGGCACCGAACTCCAACCCCAGATAACTGGAGCGTCTTGTGGTGCGGCAGCTTGGACAGCCGCAGGCCCTGGCGGAAGCGTCGGTCGTCGCGGTCGGCCAGTTCCTCGGACAGGACCAGGTCGAGGAAGTCGAGGTAGCCCATCTTGGCCTCGTCCGCGCGCCGGATGTACTCGTTGATGGTCTCCGCCAGGTGGGGCAGGCCGAGCTTGCCGGCCGTGGTGCGGATGCGGTTGCCGGTCAGCTCGCTCAAGAGGACTCCTTCGTCGGCGAGTTGGTGGTGAAGGGCCGGGTACCGGTCAGCTCGTCGTAGACCGACAAGGGACGGCGTCCAACCTCGATCTGGGCGACTGCGGAGCGGTTCAACAGGCCCTGCAGCGGGCCGACTTGGCCGCCGCTGGTGGATTGGCGACGGGGCGGCTGGGGCACGTCGCCGGCTCGTGGTGCGACGGCTCTTGCGGGTCGACAGACCGTCCCAGTGCTGGTCCTGTTTGACTACGGCCCCGCGGCCGACGGCCCGTGGATACGCTCGGCGAAGTGCTTCTGCAGGAAGGGGAATATCCTCTTGCCCGTGCGGAGAGCGGGCGTGCTGTCAGACGCCGCCAGGGCCTCCTGCCTCTCGGTTCGCATCGCGATCCCGAGCCGGCGGGAGGCCCTTCGTCAAACTGTTCAGTTGATGCGGACGATCTTCCAGAGCTGGTCGTCGATGTTCAGGTCGTTCCACTGCACGACGGCCGCGCCGTTGCTGGTGGAGGACTGGGCGACGCCGGCGCTGAGGCCGCTGTTGACGTTCTTGAGTCTGTAGTAGCCGTTGCCCGCGTCGGTGAGCGTCCACTTCTGTGAAGCGGCGGCGGAGGACGTGTTCTGGACGACGGCGGCTCCCGCGGTGGTGGAGCCGCCCCCGATGTCCAGGTTGAGGTTGCTGTTGACGTTCTTCATGGTCCAGGCTCCCCCCGAGGCGGACTGGAAGGTCCAGAACTGGCAGCCGCAGGCGGTGTTCTCCCACTGATCGGCGGCGGTTCCGGCGGTGGTGGAGGCGTTGGGCACCTCCAGGTACTTGCCGCTGTTCTTGTTCACCAGCACGTACTGGCCGGTGGCGAGCGGAGGCAGGGCCACCTGGGTGAGGTTCCAGCGCTGGCAGGCGCAGCTGGTGCTGTCCCACTGGTCGGCGGCGGTGCCCACTGTGGTGGAGGCGTTGGGGATCTCCAGGTACTTGCCGGTGAGGCGGTTGGTCGCGGTGAAGCCGCCGGCGGGGCTGGGGGCGACGGCCCATTCGTGGTCGAGGGTGCCGTTGTCGTCCCATTGCAGGATCTGGGCGCCGTTGGCGGTGGAGCCGCCCTGCACGCCCAGGACCTTGCCGCTGGCCACGTTGAAGATCTTGAAGTAGCCGGACGGCTGGAGAGCGAAGCGCCACTGCTGGTCGGTGGCGTTGTCGGTGTTCTGCTGGGTGGCGAAGGCGCCGTTGGTGGTGGAGCCGCCGGCGATGGTGAGCTTCAGGTTGCTGCTGGCGTTCGCCACGGTGTAGGTAGCACCGTCGGAGATGCTGCCACCCAGGTCGATGGTGCCGTAGGTGATGGGGTTGAGGCCGGAGCCGTTGGGGCCGCCGCTGAGCACCAGCAGGCTGTGGCCGTCGGCGAGGGGGAGCATGCCGCGGCTGTAGCCGAAGGCGACGGTCGACTGGATGCGGGTCCAGGTGTTCGCGGCGCCGTTCTGGGTGTTGAGGAACAGATCGCCGGTGCTGTAGGCGCCAACGACGAGCGTGCCGTTCGGGCCGCCGGTGGGGAGCCATGTGATGTACGGGGTGCTGGTGGGTATCGTGCCGTCCGTCGATTGCAGGGGAATGCCCGTGACGGAGTTGAAGGCCTCCGGGTCGGCGGAGATCTTGTAGTAGACGGCGAAGTTGCCTGAGGGGGAGCCGCCGTACTCGTACGTCATGACGTAGTTGCCGTTGGGCAGCTTCGCGACGGTGGGCATACCCGGTCGCTGGCTGTAGGTGGGCATCGCCACATCGTCCACGACCGGAGCCCAGGTGTGGAGGTCCGTGGTGACCTGGTGCACGACCTTCTGGCCGTGGTCGGGGTCGCGCTGGTCGGAGTAGTAGACGATCAGCTTGCCGTTGGCGTAGAGGAAGAACGGCTCCCATACGGGGGTGTTGCCGTTGGTGTCGAAGGCTGCGCCGCCGGTGGCGATGTTGCTGACGAAGGCCCAGGTCTGCCCGTGGTCGGTGCTGGCGTAGACATCGATCTTGATGGCCGACCGGTCGGCGGGGACCGAGGCGCCGGCCGCCAGGATGGTGCCGGCCGGGAAGTTGCCCACCGCCGTGGGCAGTTCGAACAGCTCGGGCTCCCAGCGCATGCCCCAGCCGTTCTGGGTGTCGGCGACGCTGGAGATCTGCGTCCAGGAGTTGCCGTTGTTGGTGCTGCGGTAGATCGGGAAGACCGGCATGCCTGAGCTGGACTGCTCGAACGTGGCGAGCATCGTGCCGTTGGAGGAGCCGCTGTGCTCCAGCCGTATCGCGCGCGGGTACAGGGAGCCGGGAGCGGGGGCGTTCGACGGCGGGGTGTACATCGTCTGCGACGCACGGGCGAGGGCGTCCGCCCGGCCGGCGGCCGGCAGAACCAGCGTGGCCACGGCGACGAGCAGGGTGAATGCCAGGGGCAAGAAGGAGAGAAGACGGGAACGCGGAGCGGCGCCGGGTCTGGCGCCTGTTCGGGCAAGGGACATTGCGGCTCCCAGGGGAAGGTGTGTTTCGGTGTCCGCCGGCTCGGAACGGCTCGGAGTGACGCGGCGGGGTTTGTTGGGCGCGTGGCCCGGGGGCAGCTGGGCGCGGCTCGCGAGCGCGGGGGTGCGGCGCGACAAGCGCGGAATGGCGGAGGTGGGGCGCCCCGGCGTGTGGGTGTGCCGGAGCGGTGGCGCGAGGGGGTGGGTGGGTCAGAGGGAGGGCGGGGGCGCGGTCGAGCCGCGGACGATGAGTTGGACGGGTGGGTCACTCGCCGGCGGCAGTTCGGTGCCGGGCTTCTCGATGGCGTGCACGAGCAGCCGGATGCCCTCTCCGGCCGCGGCCTCGAAGGGCTGACGGACGGTGGTCAGGGGAGGCGAGACGTAGGCGAAGACGGGGTTGCCGTCTAAACCGACGACGCTGACGTCCTCCG
>NZ_JBSFHA010000173.1:0-5614 GCF_053596855.1 Streptomyces sp. NPDC001617 | reverse complement strand
CCCAATGATCACGAAGCCCGTGCCTGCTCTGCTATGCACCCCAACCGGTCACGGCCCGACCAACCGCCCGACCCCGGAACTCGCCCAAGCCCTGCAGCCCGTCTCCGTCAGGCGCCACAACGAGCTCCGCCATGCCCGGCGGCCTTGGTTGTCGGCGAAGTACGTTAGTTGATGGACGACGCCCGGAGCGAGGACGGCAACGGACATTTCGCTGACCTCGACAGGAGACTCTGGGAATACCGTGCCTGCACTCGTCACGGTGAGGATCGACTCCACATCCCACCGGCTTCCAGAAGCCCCGATCTCGGTAAACTCCGGATCCAGAAGCTCCAGGGCAGGGGCCAGAGAAGCACGCACCTCAGGGTCGAGAAGCCGTAACTCCCCATCAATGGCCGTTTGCACGGCCTGCTCAATTCGCTCAGCCCTGGATACGATGCGCCCTGTCATAGAGTTGAAAAGGTCTCAGGGCCAGGACACCAACCGCGGCCAGCACGCAGATCGCCACCGCCTTGCTCCACATCGTGGGAGTCAGATCCGGGCTCTGCACGACAGCGAGCGCGGCTACTACGGCAAGCCAAATATGGACCCGTTTCATTGCGGCGACCGGTGAGAGCGGCAAATATAGTGCGATGATGGTGAGCAGCATGCATTCGATGACAGAACGCTGCCGGAAAAAGGCGGCACCGAAGGTGACGATGTACGTCGAGAAATAAGCGATCGAGGCAAGGATCAGCGGCCGGCCCACTTTCGTGGCGTCAGCCCACGCGCTTCGCAGTGCGGCGGGGGCGAGCGCCAGGCTGGCGATCCAGAGGATGGTTCCCGGGTACAGCCATCGCATCGGACCCCCCGTGCTGGAATCGAAGGCCCAGGGGAACGGGCCGAAGACGCACACAAAGATCTGCTCGGGATGGACCAGCAGGTTCCCTGTGCCGTATCCGGCAGAGAATTCGAGCGGCACGCCCTGTTTGACCTCCAGGGTGCCCACCAGGCTGAACAAGGTGGTCACCCGCGGCAGGACGAAGAACGCGGTAGCCGCGGCGATGACGACCCAGCCCATGAGGTGACCGCGGCGTAGTCGGGCACGGGTAAGCAGGGAGGCGACGAGAAACAGCGCTGCCGCCGGTCGGATGTACAGACATGCCTCAATGCCCAGCAATGAGCCCATGCATGCCAGCCAGAAGCGCGCCCTCGCCTGGAACAGCAGCGTCCAAAGGAGAAGGGCCGTCAGCAGGCCGTCCTTCAGGCCCCAAGCGTCCCAGAGAAGGAGATTGGGGCTCATGCCCACGAAGAGCCCGGCCATCGCGGCACGCCGGTTTGCGCACCCCGCCGCGAGGCCCAGCCTGTGAGCCGCCGCGGCTCCGCTTGCCGCCATGACGGCGAGGAACACTTTGGCTTCCAGCCAGCCACCGCCCAGCATGAGCTTGCCCAGTGCCATGGCGGTCTGGTAGCCGAAGAGTTGGGAACCTGAGAGCCAGTCCAATTCCATCGGGCCGAGCTTCTTTCCCTCAGCCCACGCGGTAGCGATCCTGGTGCTGGCTTCGTCGTACTCACGCGCGTCCGGGAATTGTGCCGTCCCATGGGTCTGGACGTGAACGACGAGAACGGTGACGACATGGAAAACGGCCGCCACCGCGACGATGCTCAGGGATGTCCCCGTGAAGCTGCTGCGTTGAGGCACTTCGGAGGGGGTCTGCCGCGTGGTGGCACCTGGCCTGGTCATGGTCGTTGAGCGCATACGGAGCTTCTCCAACGGATACTCGTTCCGGCCTGGCGATGCAGCGCAAGGAAGGCAAGGTCCCGCACGTCAATTCATGGCTATGCCACGTGAATTCCCCTGACTTCGGCAACCATATCCGTTACCGAGCCCGGACCGGGCCGCAGACACTGTCCGAGCAGGGAGGGTCGATCAAGGAGAGTAAAGGAGCGTGGCTTGCGGTGGCAAAGAGCTCGCGGTGATAAGTTGGCGCAGTTTCACATTTCTCACAACATCGCTGCCCGCTTCACGGATCTTCCTGTGCAGAAGCTGTCTCTGAAATCGACCTCTCCGATGTCTGGCAGGCGTACAGGGAACAGTGGGGCGCCTCCTTTTCGGGTGATGTCGGCCGGTGCCGTACTCCTGGACGTACGACTGCATGCCCGGTGCCGGCGACTGGTCCGGTACGTCCCGACATGTTGACCGGACTAAGAAGCCATCTCATTTGGACGACTCGGTATTCTGTGGGTCATGGTGGGGATCGTTGAGCGGCTGGTGCCGGACGAGTTGTGGGAGTTGTTCCAGCGGGTGGTGCCGGAGGCGCCGTCGCGGCCGCAGGGCGGTGGTCGGCGTCGGTACGGCGACCGGGAAGTACTGGCCGCGATCGTCTTCGTGGCCACGTCGGGTTGTACCTGGCAGCAGCTGTCTTCGGCGTCGTTCGGCCCGTCCGGAGCGACCGCCCACCGGCGGTTCTCTGAGTGGTCGAAGGCAAGGGTGTGGGCCAGGCTCCACCGCCTGGTCCTCGACGAACTCGGTGCCCGCGGCGAACTGGACTGGTCGCGGTGCGCGATCGACTCGGTGAACATGCGGGCCCTGAAAAGGGGGAACTGACGGGTCCGAATCCTGTCGACCCGGGCAAGTACGGATCGAAGATCCACCTGATCACGGAACGGTCAGGTCTGCCCATATCCGTCGGCATTTCCGGAGCCAACCTGCATGACAGCCAAGCCCTGATCCCACTCGTGAAGGGCATCCCGCCGATCCGCTCGCGCCGCGGCCGACGACGGCGCCAGCCCGGCAAACTCCACGCCGACAAGGGCTACGACTACGCTCACCTGCGGCGATGGTTACGCGAGCGCGGCATCACCCACCGCATCGCCCGCAAGGGAGTCGAGTCATCGCAACGGCTGGGCCGCCACCGCTGGACCATCGAACGCACCATGGCCTGGCTCGCCGGCTGCCGCCGCCTCCACCGACGCTACGAACGCAAGGCCGACCACTTCCTCGCCTTCACCAGCATCGCTCGCACCCTCATCTGCTACCGCAGAGTACTCGCCAAATGAGATGACTTCTAAGTGCACGCAGTGGCTGCCGGGGAGGAGGCCGTGAGCGACGGCGTCGGCCTGAAATCCTCCGGAGGGGCCCAGTGTGAGGGCTTCCGCGCCTACCGCTACGGGCCGCAGCACACGACCTGGTCACGGCGGGAATGGGGGGCCCGGTGTAGGGTCCCGGGCCCCTGACGCGGAGCGCCGTGGGCCGCGGACCCGTGGGTCTTCGTCAGGACGTGACGGTGAAACCCTGCTTCGTGGCGTACGTGGTCAGCCGCTTCTGCCATGCGTCGAGGGCGCGACTGCTGTCGGTCTTGTCGGCGAGGGACTTGCCTACGGTCTCGGTCCAGACGGTCGCCGCCTGATCGAGGAACGGCGGCCACTGGAAGGCGGTGCTGACCGTGCCGCTGATGTCGGCGAACAGCTGGTTGACCTTTTGGCCGCCGTAGAACGTCGGCGTGGCACCGGTGAAGGAATCGTCCACGAGCAGCGCGTTGGTCGCGGGGAAGAGCGACTGCTCTGTCGCGAACATCTTGGCGCTCGCGGGGTCGCTGTTGAGGAACTGCGCGAACGTCGCGGCCGCGATGGGGTTCTTGGTGGACCTGATGACCGCGCTGGTGGAGCCGCCCCAGTTGCCGGAGTTCGTGCTGGTCGCGTCCCACTGTGGGAGCGGCGCCGCCCGCCACTTGCCCGCGGTGGCCTTGGCCGATCCGGACAGGAACGCGGGTCCCCAGGCCGCGGTGACCCAGGTGGCGTACTTGCCCTTGTTGAGGCCGGCGTACCAGGCGTCCGTGAAGTCCGGATCGGCGCTGATGACGCCCTCCTTCGCGAGGCCGCCCCAGAAGGCACCGAGCTTCTCGGAGACCGGGTCGTCGACGTTGATGGTGATGTCGCTCTTGTCGGACAGCGTGTAGGGTTTGGCGCCAGCCTGCCACAGCAGACCATGCCAGGCGGCGGCCTCGTTCGCGGCGAGGTTCGTGAGGTAGACACCGGGGTCCGCCTTGTGCAGCTTACGGGCCGCCTCGGCGAATTCGTCCCAGGTCCGGGGGACCGTGATGCCGTGCTTGGCAAAGATGTCCGCTCGGTACAGCAGGCCCATCGGGCCGGTGTCCTGCGGGATCGCCCAGACCTCTTCGTTGGGGCCGCTGACCTGGGTCCACGTCCAGTCGACGAATTTGCCCTCCAGCCATGACGCGCCGTACCGGCTCAGGTCCAGCAGGCTGTCCGTGATGGTGAACGTGGGGATGGCCTGGTACTCAATCTGCGCTATGTCCGGGGCCTCGCTGCCGGCCTTGATCGCCGTACGAAGCTTGGTGTAGTGGGCCACGCCCTGGCCCGCGTTGACGGCCTTGACCTTGATGGCCGGGTACTTCGCTTCGAAGAGGGCGATCTCCTTGTCGATGTTCGGGACCCAGGTCCAGAACGTCAGCTCGGTCGGCGTCTTCATCGCCTTGGCGATGTCGGCCTTGCTGACCGCGGAGGAACCGCCTGAGCCGCCGCAGGCGGACAGGGCGGCGCCGAGGGACGCGGCCCCCGTGGCGGTGAGGAACAGCCGGCGGCTCATGGGAGAGGAGGCAAAGGATCTGGGCATGGTGAGCTCCCGCCGATAGGCGCGGTGAGGGCATGCCTGCGACGGCATGCAGGACGGGGGGATGCAGGGGGAGAGGCGACGAACGGGAGACCGAGTTCGGCGCGCGAGGAGTGTGTCCTCGTGGGCCGCTTCCGGCGTGCGGCCCGGGTGGAGGGCCGTACGCCGGAAGCAGCGGACCGAGCGGGCAGGCATGCGGGCCGGCTCGGTGTGAAGGAGGTTGTGCGGCGGCGCGTCCCGAGGCGCGCAGAGCAGCGAGGCGACGCCGGGAAGCGGGCTGAAAGGGGCAGCGGCCGGTGAGACGGCTGTCTTTTCGGCCTTTCTTCGAGTCAGTTGACGCGGACGATCTTCCAGAGTTGGTCGTCGACGCTGACGTCGTTCCACTGGATGACGGAGGCGCCGTTGGCGGTGGAGGACTGGGCGACGCCCGCCAACAGGCCGCTGCCCACGTTGACGAGCTTGTAGTAGCCGCCGCCCGCGCTGGTGAGGGTCCACTTCTGGGAGTTGCCACCGGAGGCGGTGTTCTGGTCGATGGCCGCGCCCGCGGCGGTGGAGGAGCCGCTGACGTCGAGTTTCAGGCCGCTGTGGACGTTCTGGAGTGTCCACGCCCCGCCGCTGACGGACTGGAAGCTCCACAGCTGGCAGTCGCAGGCGGAGTTCTGCCACTGGTCGGCCGCCGTGCCGGAAGTGGTGGAGGCGCCCGGGATCTCGAGGTACTTGCCGCTGTTCTTGTTCACCAGCACGTACTGGCCGGTGGACAGGTTCGGCAGTGCGGTCTGGGTGAGGTTCCAGCGCTGGCAGTCGCAGCCCGTGGCACTCCATTGACCGGCGACGGTGCCCGCGGTCGTGGAGGCGCTGGGGATCTCCAGGTACTTGCCGGTGAGCCGGTTGACGGCGGTGAAGCCGCCGGACGGGCTGGGGGCGACGGCCCACTCGTGGTCGAGGGTGCCGTTGTCGTCCCACTGCAGGACCTTGGCGCCGTTGGCGGTGGATTGGTTCTCCACC
>NZ_JBSFHA010000172.1:0-5714 GCF_053596855.1 Streptomyces sp. NPDC001617 | reverse complement strand
GCCGACTTCGCCGCCGCCGACCTCACGCACCTGACCCGCGCCATCAAGCGGAAGCTGAAGAAGATCCAGTACCGGCCGCACCTGATCGTCGGCTGCTTACCGACCACCGGACTGGATCTCGACGGACTGATCGACGAACCGGACATCGCCGGGCGGTCGTGACGAGGCTGAAGGAGGGCATCGGTCTCCAGGCAGACGCAGATCGAGGCGCAGTCGAAGGCCGGCCATGTCGGGGAGGCGCCGCCTGCTCCCCACACGCTGGTGCTTGTCTCGCAGTTGCCGCCGCACTCCACGGTGGCGCGGCCGATCTGCCCGTCCAGGACGAGCGTGCCACCGGCGGGGATGAACCCGATCTCGAAGACGGCGAGCGGGTCGCAGCGCTTGCGGTCGGCGATCTCCGCGCACGACAGGTCACCGTCCTGCTCGGCGCGTTCGTAGAAGGAGATCGTCAGCCGCCGCAGGTCCTCAGTGCCGGCGAAGACCGAGATCACTGGCATGTCGGTGCCCCGGGCGGGCCGGTTGGACAGGTCGAGTTCGTAGCACTCCCGGTTCGTGGCGGGTACCTCGCAGAAACAGGAGGATGGCACGGCTGGTTGAGGGGGTGCCGGCGGTGTGCAGAACGGGTCCGCGCACGCGGCCGCCACGTCCGGGCAGCCCGCGAGCCGGCACGGCCCATCAGCGCACTCACCGGATGCGCCCTGGCCGGTGTGCAGGCACCACGTGATGCAGTCGGTGCCGCCGTCGGCCGGCAAGTGGACGTCGAGCAGGGGGATTTCGTCCGTCCAGGCCCAGGGGGTGGCGGCGAGAACGAACTCAACGGTGATGATGTCCGCGCCGATGGAGCACCGCCCGGAGCTGCACGAGCCGTCGCCGTGCCGGGCCGTGACCGTGGGCCCCTCCACGAGCGCCACCCGCCGGTAGGTGCGGCGGTGCCGCTCGTTGAACTCGGCTGCTGTCTCCTCTTCGCCGGGACAGCAGTTGAACATGGTCACGCAGTCGCCGCCGCACACGCTGCCGGTGCAGCCCTGCAACGCCTCCGCCAGGAAGTGCAGTCCGTACTCCACGGCGCAGCAGGTGGCGCCGAGGAGGAGGCCGGTCACGGTGATGGTGCGCGGCTGCACCCGGGCGGGGCCGAGCGCGCCGCCGCCGATGACGGCGTTGGTGACCGCCCGCTTCACCGGGTAGTCGTCGATCCCGTCGAAGGACAGCGGCAGGAAGCCGGAGAAGGAAGCGGACTCGGGGACGTCAGGGTCGCACCAGGGCGCCGGGTTGTCCGGGTCGTCGGGTGTCGTGTACGGCCGGCCGTCTGGGTCGAGGACGTCGGGGGTGAGGGTGTCGCAGCCGCAGACAGCCGATCCGGAGTTCAGCGGGGAGCCGACGGTCCCGAGGTAGGCGCGTAGGCGGGCCGTGTTGATGACCTCGATACCGCCCACCATGAGGAAGTCGGTCAGCACGTGACACCCCTAATTCGGAGAGGTGCCCGGCCCACAACCAGCGGCGCCCATCAGCTTACGGCCGCCCCAGGCGGGTCACATGCTGTACGTCAGCGCCATGCGGTGCATGACCCGCGCCGCGGTCGTCTCGGCGTCGCCCACCTGGGAGATGTTGAAGACCGGCGCGATGGTAACCCCGCCGTCACTGCCCGAGGCTGAGGTCGAGCCGTCACCGCCGAGCATCTCCGCCAGACCCGACTGCGCGGCCAACTGCCGGGCCCGCTGCGGCTTCGTCAAGGGGACGATCACCTCCGGGCCGCCTCGCCGACCAGGGCGTGGGTCGGCCCGAGCAAGATGCCGCCCTCCGCGAACGGCAAGTACTTGCGCACGGCCGACGGCAGGCCGCTCTTGATGCTCGACGTGATCCGCGAGCCGATGTTGCCCAGGGCGGCAGGCCGGAGAACAGGCGGACGATGCCGGAGATCAGGGAGGACACGGCGCTGCGTGCGCCGCCCACCGCCGACCTGAAAACTGCTGCGAGCCGGGACCCGAGCCCGGACAGGGCGGAAACGATGCGGCCCGGCATGCTCGCGAAGAACGACACGATGGAGGAGCCGACGGCGCGGGCTGCGGACAGCGCACTGGAGCCCGCAGACCGGAACACGCCAGCCGTCCGGGCAGCGCGGCGATCACGCCGACGATCCCGCCCTGCAACTGCGCGAAGAAGGAGGCCGCCGAGGAAAGGAACGAGGAGATCGCCGAACGCGCGGAGCTGAACGCGGAGGAGAACGCGGACAGGATCATCGAGCCGAGCGAGGACAGCGCGGCATAGATGCGGCCGGGCAGCGCGGTGAAGATGAACACCACCGCGGCGATCGCGGTCAGCACTGCGATACCGACGCCGGCGACCGCCTGTACGAACAGGGTGACGAGCAGACCGGGCAGCGCCGCCAGCCAGCCCCGACATGATCAGGCCCGGCAGAGACGTGAAGAACGAGACGACGCCCTCAAAGCCCGTGGTCAGGGCGGTCGTCACGGTGGTGACGAGCGTCGAGAAGAACGTCCCGATCATCGAGCCGAGCGCGCTGAGTCCGGCCACGATCAGCGACGGCAGGTTCGTGAACGTGACGACCGCGGTGATCGCGGTGATCAGGCCGGAAAGGACCCTGACGACGCCCTGGATGACCGGGACGACGACGCTGACCGCGACCCACGACGCGAACCCGGCCTCGAGCTGGAGGACCGGCGCGAGGAGGTTCGTCACCATCACCAGCAGCGGGGCCAGGGCGGCGGCGAGGTTGGCGATCGGCGGCAGGATCGGCAGAAGCGCCTGCAGCATCGCCAAGAAGGCGTCGACAAGCGGCGGCAGGACGGGCAGCAGCGCGTTCGTGAACGCGGAGATCAGCGGGACCAGAGCGAGGGCGACCTGCGCCACCACGCCCGCCACCTGCGCCAGGACCGGCGAGAGGACCTGGAACATCTGCGCGACCGCCTGGCCGACGCCGGCCGCGAGCGGGGTCAGCGCGGTGACCAGGGCAACGAAGGCCTGCGTGAGCGGGGGCAGGACGGGCATGAGCGCGTCCACGAGCGCCGAGATGATCGGCGTAAACAGCGTCACCAGGACCTGCAAGGCAGGCGCGAGGGCCTGCGCCAGGACCGCAACCAGCTGACCTGCCAGGGGCAGCAGCGGGGCCAGGGCCGACAGGACGGAGCCGATCGCGGCACCGACGGGCCCCAGGCTCGGGCCGATGGCGCCGAGCCCGCCCGCGAGCGCGGACGCGACGGTCTGCAGGCTCGGCGCGGTCGCCGCCAGGGCGGGCCCGAGCGCGTTGATGACGCCGGTGATCGCCGGGCCCAGAGTGGCGAAGACCGGCGCGAGTGCGGGCGCTATCTGCCCGATCTGCGTGACGAGCGCGGAAATGATCGGCCCGAGCTGGGCGGTGATCGTCGCGATCGTGCCGAAGACGTTCCCGATCGCCTGCTGGCCGGCCGCGCTCTGGACGAAGTCGCGGAACGCGCCCGTGATCGTCTGAAGGTTGTTGAGCAGCCCTCCGCCGACGCCGCTCGCGGCAGAGAAGACGGCGGAGATGATCCCGCCGACGTTCTGGGCGATGGCGCCGAGCTGCCTGAACACCGCGAGGGCGTTCTGGATCCACGTGAGTCCGGACCCTGCTCGGGTGGCGCCCTCGAGGAACGCGGCCAGCTTGTTGACTACGCCGTCGACGACACCGCCGAGGCCGCTGAAGGCGGGCAGCGTCGACGACGTGAACTTGGCGATCGCCGTCAGCAGCCGGTCGATGCTGTCGGACTTGACCCCGGCAATCTCCGTCTTGAGCCTTGCGAACACGCCGCTGACGAGCTGCACGGACGCCGAGGACTTCGCAAATCCGAGCGCCGACGCGGCGAGGCGGCCGAACTCGGCGGATACCGCCGTCATGCCCGTCTTCAGCGGCCCCTTCAGGGCGTCCGCGACCGCCGTGATCTGCCCCTTCAGCGGCCCGAAGAACGCGCCCTGCACGCTCGACTTCAGTGAGTCGAACGCAGGCTTCAGAGCCCGCACCTCCCGGGCGGCTGCCTGGGCCGCCGGGGACAGGCCCTTGAGCGCGGTCTTGAACTGCTTGGCGTCCCCGGTCAGTGCCGTCGAGAACGCCTTGCCCACGCCGTCCAGCGCGAGCTTCAGCGTCCCTATCGCAGCCTGCGCGGCGATGAACGCGGCCGGGGCCGCCGCGACGATCCCCACCGCCGGGGCGAGCGCGCCGGCCAGCGCCGCAACACCCTGCGCGGCCCCGGCCGCCGCGATACCGATCGCCCCGAACCGCAGCGCGCCGGTAAGCGCGGTACCGGCTCCCCGGGCGATTCCCGTCAGCCCTGCGAGGGCGCGCGTGAAGCGGTTGTTGTCGACGTCGACGTTCGCGTGGACCGTGACGTCCGGCATGTTGTGCGCGCGGATCCGCACGTCGAAGTCCGAGAGATCCGGTACGACCCGGACCTCGATCTCCTCACCGGCGAGCGCGGCACGCAGGCGCTCGACGAACCCCGTCAGGTCCGGGGCGACCGGGATGTTGATCGAGTCCAGCGACCGGAGCCCGGCGAGGAGTTGCGCGTCGAACCTGCGCAGATCCGGGTTGACGCGGACCGTGACCGCAGCGGCGTCAAGGCCCCTCTGGATGTTGCGCCGGATCTGCATACCGACGTCGCGAGTTGCGCGGTCGAGCGCGCGCTGGATACGGATCCCGAGGTCGCGCGCTTCCTGGACAACCCCGCGGTCGTCGAACGTGATCGTGATCCGGGCGGACCCGTAGTCCTCTTCGTCGCCGGCCACCGGGCACCCTCACGAAGGTCGTGAATGGTGCCCGGCCCAAAACCAGCGGCGACGGCCGCCGCACAAGGGGCGGCCGTGATGACTATCCGCTGCGTCGTGCCGGGAGCTTTGCGTCTTCCGACGCCATGGACGCCATGAGCGCCCGCGCCTGGGCCAGGTCCATACGGCCCGCCGCCCGGGGACGGCCCGCCCCGGCGGGGCGTACTCCCTTCGGCGGCGCGTACAACTTCACGCGGTTCCGCTGCCGTTCAGCGTCATCTTCCGCCGCCATGTCCATGGAGGCTTCGGCGGCGTTCAGCATCCGTCTCAGCGGCCAGGCGTGCGGGTCGACACCCTTGAGGGCGAGACTCCCGTCCCACGCCTCCCAGCCTGCCGCGATGCTGTCGCAGAGGCGGAAGACGACCCAGTAGGGCGGTCGCCACCACCCCCGTACAACTCGACGACCCATTCGAGGAGTTCGACGGTGACGCAGGTCGGCAGGCGCGGCGCGTCCACGACGCGCGCGCCCTGGTGCTTCGCCGCGTACGCCTCGGCCTCCCCGTCCTTGACGACGTCCAGGCGCAGGAAGAGCTCCGCCGACTCGGCGAGCATCTGCCGGGCGAGGAACAGGCGCAGCGCGCGAGTCGTCTTGCGGACGTCTGCGGGGTCGGCCTCGGAGAGATTGTCGAGGTCGATGCCCTTCGCCTTCTGCACGTCGCGTAGCTCGACGTACGCGTCGAGGAAGTCATCGCCCATGGCTTCCGGCTGGAACAGCAACTCGGTCCCGCCGATGTCGGCGACGTGGGGTTCGGTGTGAAGGGCAAAGGACTTACGCACAGGTCTTCCCTGGGTCCGCTCCTCGCCCGGCCCACAACCAGCGGCGTACTCAGTGGGCGTTAAGTCCGATCTTCCTCGGTTCGTGATCGCTCGATCGAGGTACTGATCGCCGGGCAGGCCATCCGCTGGGCATGTGCATGCTG
>NZ_JBSFHA010000171.1:0-5823 GCF_053596855.1 Streptomyces sp. NPDC001617 | reverse complement strand
GCAGGCGGGGTAGCGCACCCGGTGGCAACGCGGCTGGGGGTCCCCCACGCCATCAAGGCAGTGGGGGAGCGCGTGCCAGGCCCCCCGAGACGCCGAGCCGCTCCGCCGGACACCCCCTGGGGCCTGCCCGGCGGAGCGGGTCGGCCGCAGGACACAGTGGATCTCGACCGAGTCGAGCGGAGCCTGGTCCGCGCGGCCGCGAGGCGGAGGAAGGAGTCACGGCGGAGCCATGGCGAGTGACGACAACGCGGCAGATACGCGTGCCAGACCCCGCGACGCCGAGCTGATCCGCCGGACAGGCCGGCCGCCCGTGGAACACCTGGAGGACCGTACGCTCGAAGCACTGGGACTGGCCGAGGCGCCGCGCGACCGACCGCTTCTCTATCCAGGGGTCTGGCCCGCGGAGTCCGGGCTGCTCGACGGCGATCGGCTGCAGCCCCTCGACCGTCTGGTGCACGAGGACCGCACCCCCGTGCTCGCGGTCGGCTCCAACGCCTGCCCCGGTCAACTGCGCCACAAGATGACCGAGTCCGGGATCACCTCGCCCATCCCGATGGTGCGCACCCGGGTCACCGGCATCGATGTGGGCGTCTCCGCGCATGTGAGCCGCCTGGGATATGTGTCCGCGTCTCCCTTCGAAGCCCCGGAAGCCGTACGGGAGTTGTTCCTCACCTGGCTCGACGCCGAGCAGCTCGCCGTGATCGACGCCAGCGAGGGCGTGCCGCTGCCGTACGGCAACTACCGGCGCGCCTGGCTGCCGGCGCCCGAGGTGCGGTTCGAGCTGGAGGACGGCACGCGGCTGCCCGGTGCGTACGTGTACGTCAACCGGCGCGGCGTCCTGCACAACGGCACGGAGGCGCCCCGCGGGCACCCCGGCCAACGGGAGCTCATCACCGAACTCCTCGTCGGATCCGCCCGGTTGAGGGAGCTGTTCGGCGTGACACCCGAGGAGTTCTGTGCACGGGCCCGCGCCGACGCGCGGCTGTGCGAGCGGGGTACCCGGGTGTTCGCCGAGGAGAAGCTGGTGACGGAGTCCGGTCTGGAGAGGTTCGTGAGGGATCAGCAGACCAGGGATCAGCAGACAGGAAGTCCGGGGACCGGCTCGTCGTTGTCCCCACCCCGTATGTAGACGTCGCTGATGTAGACGTTCGTGTTGCCGCTGTCGTCGTCCGTCTTCGCCCACCAGACGTTGGTCCACTGGCCGTAGGTCTCGCGGCGGCCCAGGTTCTGCTGGCAGTAGAAATAGTTGGTGCCCGCGTTCAGGACACCGACCTCGGTGCCGGAGGCGGTGTAGGACTTGGCGGTGCGCCAGACCGTGCAGTTGTACGTGCCGCCGCCTGTGGAGGTGCAGGCCGGGGCCGCGCTGGTCTCGCTCCCGCCGCCCGTCGTACCGCCGTTTCCACCACCGGTGGTGCCGCCTCCGGACGTCCCGCCCGTGATCCCGCCGCCGCCCGTGGTGCCGCCCGCCGAGGACTTCGTCGGGGCGGAGGAGGTGGCACCACCGGTGGGCGTGGCCGCGCCCTTCTCGCCGGTCGTCGACGTCGGGGTCGGGGACTTCTTGGCGCCGTGTTCCGTGGGCTTGGCGTCGCCCGAGTGGTCGGCGTCGGTGCGGTCGGTCTCGGACGCGGAGGCCCGGGCGGTCGTACGGGACGAGGAAGCGCCCGCGTCGGCCGACGTGTTCCCCGAGTTCAGCAGGGCGGCGGTGCCTCCGCCTGCCGCGAGGACGACGGTGACGGCCGCGGCGGCGAGCAGGACACGGCCCTTGCGGCGCGGGGAGGCCGAGGCGGAGATGGGTCCGGTGGGGGCCGATGCCAGTTCCGCTACCGGGCCTTGGGAGGAGGGCGGGCCGAAGCCGGGGGACGCGGACGCGGCGGCCTGGGCGGGGCCGAAGCCGGGTGTCGCATGAGCGGCGGGTCGCGCGGAGTCGAAGCCGGTCCCCGGTGGTGCGGTCGGCTGCGCGGAACCGGAGTCGAAGCCGGCGGCGGCTTGCCCGGGCTGCTCGCCGGCGCCGGCCCGCCGTGCCGTCTGCCCTTGTTGCCCGCCGGAGCCGGCCTCCTGCCCCCACTGCGCCTGTGGTTCGCCGGATCCGGGCCCCTGCGCCGTCGGGTCGGTCCCCGGCGCGCCGAGCGCGCCCCTCTTCGGCAGGAGGAACCCTGTGGGCAGGGACGGGCCGTTGCGCTCCGTCTCCGTCCTCGGTGCTTCGCCACCGAGCAACGTCGTCGTCGGTGTGTCCGTGCCGCCCGCGTCCGCCACCGCCTGGAGCAGGACTCTGGCCTGTTCGGCCTCCGGGCGGGTCTCGGGCCGTTTGTCGAGGAGCTGTCGGAGGACGGGGGTGAGCGGGCCCGCGCGCTCGGGTTCCGGGAGGGGTTCGGTGACGATCGCGGTGAGCGTGGAGTACGTCGACGTACGGCGGAAGGGCGAGGAGCCCTCGACGGCCGCGTACAGCGTGGCTCCCAGGGCCCAGATGTCGGACGCCGGGCTCGCGTCGGCACCCTGGGCGCGCTCGGGTGCCAGGTAGTCCAGGGAGCCGACGAGGGCTCCGCTGCGGGTCAGATGGGTGTCCGCGCCGTCGCCCGGGTCGTCCATCGCCGCGATGCCGAAGTCCGTGAGGACGACGCGCCCCGACCGTTCGAGCAGGATGTTGCCGGGTTTCACGTCGCGGTGCAGGACACCGGCCCGGTGGGCGGCGGCCAGCGCGTCCATCACCTCGGCGCCGATGCGGGCCGCCTCGTGCGGGTCGAGCGTGCGCTCGCGCAGCACGTCGTCCAGGGACGGCCCGTCGACCAGTTCCATGACGATCAGCGGGCGTCCGTCGACTTCGGTCACATCGTGCACGGCGACGACTCCGGGGTGGCGCACCCGCGCCGCCGCCCGCGCCTCGCGCTGCATCCGCAGCCGCAGACCGTCGAGTTCGGGCCCGTCGGCGTCGCTGTAGGTGCGCAGCTCCTTGACGGCGACCTCGCGGCCCAGTACCTCGTCGACGGCTCTCCAGACCACGCCCATGCCGCCGCGCCCGAGTTGGGCCACGACGCGATAGCGTCCCGCCAGCAGCCGACCGGTCCCGTCGGCCTGGTTGTTCCCGCCTGAGATCTCCCCCGAAGACACCGCCTGCCCCGTCCCTGTGACCCGTCCATGCGTGCGCTACAGACTACGGGGCGGGGGTGACAACGCCAGCCGGTGGTGACTCCTGTGACGGGCCTGCTACTTGGCGGACACGGTCAGGTCGCCGCGCCGGGGCGACGCGAAGCCCTCCAGGTCCGCCCGGGTCAGTCCGGTCACGCGGGCCACCTCGGGGATGTCGAGGGCGCCGCAGTCCAGGCCGCGCAGCAGATAGCCGCTGAGGGCCTTGGCGGTGGCGGGCTCGTCCATGACGTCGCCGCCGGCCCGGTTGGCGTATCGGGCGAGCCGGGCGGCGGCCTGCTCGAAGCCCTCGCGGTAGAAGGCGAAGACGGCCGCGTACCGGGTGGGGATGTGCCCGGGGTGCATGTCCCAGCCCTGGTAGTAGGCGCGGGAGAGGGCGCGGCGGGTGAGGCCGTAGTGCAGCCGCCAGGCGTCGTGGACCTGCGCGGTCGGGCCGACCGGGAGCACGTTGGTGGAACCGTCCGACACCCTGACGCCCGTACCCGCCGCCGCGACCTGCATGATCGCCTTGGCGTGGTCGGCGGCCGGGTGGTCGCTGGCCTGGTAGGCGGCGGAGACGCCGAGGCAGGCGCTGTAGTCGAAGGTGCCGTAGTGGAGACCCGTGGCGCGGCCCTCGGCGGCCTGGATCATCCGGGCGACGGTGGCGGTGCCGTCGGTGGCGAGGATGGACTGGCTGGTCTCGATCTGGATCTCGAAGCCGATCCGGCCGGGCTCGAGCCCGCGCGCCTTCTCGAACTCCTCCAACAGCCGCACCATGGCGGTGACCTGCTCGGCGTACGTCACCTTCGGCAGCGTCAGCACCAGCCCGTCGGGCAGCCCGCCGGCCTCCGCCAGCCCGGTGAGGAAGATGTCGAGCGTGCGGATGCCCCGGTCGCGTACCGGCGCCTCCATGCACTTCATACGGATGCCCATGTACGGCGCCGCGGTCCCGTTCTCGTACGCCTCCGCGATCAGCCGGGCCGCGCGGGCCGCCGTATCGTCCTCCTCGGTGTCCGGGCGGGGGCCGTAGCCGTCCTCGAAGTCGACGCGCAGGTCCTCGATGGGCTCGCGCTCCAGCTTGGCGCGCACGCGCGCGTAGACGGGCTCGGCGAGCTCGTCGGACAGGCCGAGGACGGCCGCGAAGGAGGCCGCGTCCGGGGCATGCTCGTCCAGAGCCGCGAGGGCCTGGTCGCCCCAGGAGCGGATGGTGTCGGCGGCGAAGGCGTCACCGGGTACGTAGACGGTGTGGACGGGCTGACGGGTGCCGGGGTCGCCGGGGTAGCGGCGCTCCAGCTCGGCGTCGACCGGGGCGAGGGAGGCGCTGATCTCCTCGCTGACGGCACCCGCGAGACTCGTCGCCACCTTCTCCTGCTGGCCCTGACCCATCCCACACCCTCCTGTTTTCCGCTCTACGGAATCAACAATCCGTAGAATGAAGGTATCCGTGCACCGTCGGGCCGGTCAACACCGTGTCCACGGCCCACCACGCCCCGACCTCGGCATGTTCGGGCACCACGCACACCCGGGTATCAGACTGCTCGATGCACAACTCCCCCCACGCGCGACTCGCCCGGCCCGTGCGACCGAAGGAGCCCCTGTGCCCAACCAGCGCCGAGTCACCCGCCGTCTGGGCCTGAAGGCCTTGTTGGCCGCGACGGTCACCGTGCCCCTCTCCAGCGCCGCCGCGATCTCCGCCCCGACCGGCTCGTCCGCCTCGGCACAGGCACCCCAGCTTCTCCGCGCCCCGGTCACGGGGCACCAAGCACCTCCCGTGCGGGTGATGACCTTCAATCTGCGGTACGCCAGCACCGAAGAACCCAACAGCTGGGCCGACCGCCGTACCGCGACGAGCCGACTGCTGCGCCGGGCGGCCCCGGACGTCTTCGGCACCCAGGAAGGCCTCTACCAGCAGCTGCGCGACATCGAGTCCGATCTCGCGCCGCACTACGCATGGATCGGCACCGGCCGCGAGCGGACCAGCGGCGACGAGTCCACGGCGATCTTCTACGACACCCGCCGTCTCGCCCCTGTCGAGCACGACACGTTCGCGCTCTCGGACACCCCGGACGTGCTCGGTTCGGAAACCTGGGGCGGGGACACCCCCCGCACGGCCACCTGGGTCCGGTTCCGGGATCTGAACGACCTCGGACGCGAGTTCTCCGTCCTCAACACCCATCTCGACAACGCGAGCCAGTACGCCCGTGAGCGTGCCGCCACCCTCATCATCCAGCGGATCGCCGGTCTCGACCGCACGTCGCCGGTCGTCGTGACGGGCGACTTCAACGCCTACGCCCATGACAACCGCGCCTACGACACCATGGTCAGCACCGGTCTCGTCGACGCCTGGGACGCGGCGGCCCGGCGGGGCCCGCTCTACGGGACGTTCCATCCCAGATACCGGCCGCCGAAGCCGAACGGCGACCGCATCGACTGGATCTTCGTCTCACCCGGCGTCAGGGTCGAGCGGACATCGATCGACACCTTCTCCCTCAACGGCCAGTACCCCAGCGACCACTTTCCCGTCCTTGCCTCCTTACGCCTGGGATGAGGCGAGGCCCCCGTGACCGTTCGTGCGGTCGCGGGGGCCTCGGCCGGCCTCGGGGTGATCAGCCCTTGCGGGTGTTGATCTCTTCGGTGAGGGCGGGGACGACGTCGAAGAGGTCGCCGACGACGCCGTAGTCGACGAGGTCGAAGATGGGGGCT
>NZ_JBSFHA010000170.1:0-5953 GCF_053596855.1 Streptomyces sp. NPDC001617 | reverse complement strand
ATCGAGGTCGGCGACCGTCGGTCCATCTACACCCGCCCGCGCCACCCCTACACCCACGCCCTGCTGTCCGCCGTCCCCGAGGTCAGCCTCGACGAGGAGCAGGACGCCGCGGGTCGCCGCGAGCGCATCCGGCTGGCCGGCGACGTCCCGTCCCCCATCTCCCCGCCCTCCGGCTGCCGCTTCCGCACCCGCTGCTGGAAGGCGCAGGACAAGTGCGCGACGGAGGAGCCCCCGTTGATCCAGCTCTCCGACAACCACACGGGCCATCTGACGGCCTGCCACTTCCCGGAGGATCCGACGATCGAGGGTCGGGACGAGGACATCGTGCTGGACCCGGCGCTGGCGGCGCTGGAGGAGGGGGCGGACGACTAAGGCGTTCGTGGGGTCACGTTCTTTCGCGCCACGGTGATGATCTCGGGGGCGCCGGGTCCGAGCGGCCCGCGCCCCCAGTCGCCGTACTGCTCCGCGACGGTCAGTCCGGCCTCGGCGAGGAGCTTCGCGAGCGCGTCGGCGTCGAGGAAGCGCAGGGTGCTGCGGCTGACGCGGGGTGGCCGCAGCGGGCCGCCCTCGAAGGTCGTGGTGAAGGTGACCCGGTCCCCGCGAAGCGGACCCTCGACCTCGTGCCACACCCGCACCCGGCCCCCGTGGCCGTCGTCCACCTCGCGCACATGGTCCGGCGTCCACGTCTCCCAGGCCCGCGCCGCCGGGTTCCGCGTCTCGAAGACGAACCGCCCGCCGTCGCCGAGAGCCTCGCGCACGGCCCGCAGCGCCAGCCGCAACTCCTCGTCGCCGAGAAGCTCCTGGAACGCGTGCCCGGTCATCACGACCAGCCCGAACTCCTCGTGCCAGAGGTGCGAACGCAGATCCCCGAGCACCCACTCGACATCGCGCCCACGGTCCCGAGCGCGTACGAGCATCGCGGCCGAGGGATCCAGCCCGACCAGCCGGCCTCGGTGCCCGGCCTTACGAGCCCCGTGCAACAGCCGCCCGGTGCCGCAGCCGACATCGAGCACGGTGGGCGCAGCCATCACCAGGTCGAGATAGAAGTCGTCGTCCGGGCCCCAGCGGTTGAGGGCGTCGTAGACCGCGGCGAGCGAAGTATCGGTATAGGGGCGGTCGACCACCGCGGCAGTGTGGCACACGGAGGTGGGGGGTGGGGCGGAATCGGGCGAGGTCTCGGTAAGAGTGGGACCTGTTCAACTCCGCGTGGGGCCAGGGTTTTTGAGGGCCGCGATGAAAGGGACGAAGGCATCGGCGGGGAAGGCGAGGGTTGCCCTGGCCGGAGCCTTTGAATCGCGGATGGCTATGTGGTCGTCCAGGTGCGCGACTTCGACGCAGGCGTCGCCCTCGTCGCCACCGGAGAAGGAGGATTTCCGCCAGGAGTGGGGGGTCGGCATGCTCACAGCTCCTTCGCCAGCCGGTGGATGAAGTCCCGCGAATGGTCCGGGTCCAGTGACACTGTCTCTACCCTACGGAATCGCGTTCGATATCGGTTGAGCTGGGCTTCGGTATCGATGTAGACCGGCCCGCCGGGGCCGTCACGGACGACGGTGTCCAGTTGGGGGACGGGGCCGCCCGCGTACACCATCGAACCTCCGGCCCCGCCGAAGCCGTCCAGGTCGAAGGGGATTACGCGCACCGTGACGTGGTCGGCCTCGGAGATTTCCAGGACACGGGTGAGCTGAGCTCGTGCCGTGGATCGGTCGCCGACTCTGATGCGCAGTGCCGCCTCGTGGATCACGGCCTCGTACGGGACCGGGTCCGGGCGTTCGATGATGACCCGGCGCTTCATCCGGTGATCGACCCGCCGTTCGACTTCGCTGGGCGGGAACTCCGGGTTCACGTAAGAGAAGAGGAAGCGAGCGTAATCCGCGGTCTGAAGGAGACCCGGTACATGCAGGAACTCCACGTCCCGGCGGAAGCGGGCGTGATGCTCCAGCTCGGGCAGATCCATGAACGGCGCGGGCAGCTGATCTCGGTACTCCTCCCACCAGCCACGGGTCCGGTCGGTCGCCATGGTCACGAGCGCGTCGATCAACGCCTCGTCCGTACAGGCGTAGTGGGTCGCCAGACGGCGTAGCCGTTCGGCGCTCACGCCGACGACACCGGACTCGATCTGGCTCATCTGCACAGAGTCGGCTCCCAGCAGCTCCGCCGCTTCGCGAGCCTTCAAACCTGTCCCCTCGCGCAGTCTGCGCAGTTCGGTGCCCAGCCGCACCCTGCGGACTGTGAGATGCCTCTTCGGCGGCACCGCTGCCTCCTGTCACAACTGGCCTGTGGACGTAGCTCGTTCGGGGATCAGAATACGGCAACAGCTTGCACCTTCCTAAGTTTAGGAAATACCGTCAGTGATGCGACGCACACGCAGCGGAAGCGCACCGCTCCGTCCTGCCATGACGGTTGCGGCAATGCCACCGCAGGTGAAATCCCCTCCCCCTGAACGGAGTTGACGCATGCCCGAAACCTGGGACTACACCCTCTCCATCCCGAACGACCTCAGAGCCGTCACGATCTGCCGCCGCACCCTGCGCCTGATCCTGACCATGCACGGCCTGATCGGACTGGTGGACACGGCTGAACTCCTCGCGACGGAGCTGGTCGCCAACGCCGTACGCCACACCAAGGGGCCCGCGGCTCTCAGGATTCGCCGATCCCCTGAGGGCGCCGTGTGGATCGGGGCGTGGGACACCGACCCCGAACCGCCGGAGCCGCCACGGCCGTTGGACCAGGTGGGGGACTTGGAGGAGGGGCGGGGGCTCGGGCTGGTCATGGCCTGCGCGGACCACTGGGGCTGGCAGCCGTCGGCCCGGTTCGGCAGCCGGGGCAAGTACATCTGGTGTGACCTGGCCATCGCGTAGCTCGTTGATCATGTCGGAAAGAAAGGAGAGCCGATGGTCAGCTCGTCCCACGAGGCGATGCACCGGATCTTCCAGAAGGACCCTGCGTTGCTGACGCGGGCCCTGCAACAGGTGTTGGGCGTCGCTTTTCCCGAGCCGCGGGAATTCGCGGGTATGAACATCGACCTCACCGAGATCGAACCGGTCGAGCGACGCGTGGACACTCTGTTACGGGCGGAGACCGACAGTGGCGACTACCTATTGGTGGTCGAGTCACAGCGGCGGAAGGACGAGGCCAAGCGAGGCAGTTGGCCGTACTACCTGTCGTACCTCTATGAGAAGTACCGCTGCGAGCCCGTGCTCATCGTCACCACGCAGAGCAGGGCGACGGCGCGCTGGGCGGCGGAGCCGATTCATCTCGGGGTGCCCGGCCGGCCCTCCCTGACGGTCCGGCCGCTCGTACTCGGACCGGACAACGTGCCGGTGATCGCCGATGCGCGGGAGGCCGAACGGGACGTACCTCTTGCGGTGCTCTCGGCCATGACACATGGCCGGGGCCCGAAGGCTGCCGCCATACTGGAATCGCTGGCAGCCGCCCTGAAGACCGTCGACGCGGATAGCGCCGCGGCCTTCGCGCAGTTCGTCGACTCATGCCTGGCCGACCGCCAGGTGAAGCAGATGTGGAGGGACCTGATGGCAGCGATCCAGTACTTCTGGCGGCATCCGCTGGCCGAGCAGGTGCGTGAGGAGGGCCGGGAACAAGGCCGTATTCAGGACCGCGCCGAGATGATTCTCCGCATCCTGGAATGGCGCAGCATCCCCGTGCCCGACGCCGTCCGCGAGAGGGTGGAAGCCTGCACGGACCTGGACCAGTTGGAGGTCTGGGCCCAGCGCGCGGTGCACGCGACGGACGCGGCGGAGCTGTTCCTGGAGGACTGAACGGGCGTTGCTGCATCACGTCGAACTATGGGTGCCCGATCTGGGGAGGGCGGCCGAGTCGTGGGGTTGGCTGCTGGAGCGGCTGGGATACGTGCCGTACCAGAGCTGGGACGACGGACGGAGCTGGCGGCAGGGGGCCACGTACATCGTCGTGGAACAGTCACCGGCGTTGCGCGGGGGCGCGCGGCACGACCGGATGCGGCCGGGACTGAACCACCTGGCCTTCCATGTGCCCGGCGGGCAGGCCGAGTTGGACGCCTTCGTCGCGGCAGCCCCCGACCACGGCTGGACCCTGTTCTTCCCGGACCGGCATCCCTTCGCGGGCGGGCCGGAGCACTGTGCCGCGTATCTGGAGGACGGGGACGGGTTCGAGGTGGAGTTGGTGGTGGCCGTGTCCGGTTCCGGTCACCTGGCGCGGTGAGGGGACATAGGGTCCCTGCCCGTGACGGCTTCTGCGGGCGAGGCGCCGCTGTGGCGCGACCGGCGGTTCGTGCTGCTCCTCGGCGCACGGGTGATCTCCGTGCTGGGAAACGGCTTCGCCCGGGTGGCGCTGGCGTTCGCGGTGCTGGCTTTTCCCGGGGCGAACGGCGGACGCCTGTCGCTCGTCCTGGCCTGCCAGGCCCTGCCACAGCTGGTCTTCGTCCTGCTGGGCGGCGTCGTAGCGGACCGGATGTCACGGTCGAGGCTGATGGCGCTGGCCGACACGCTGGGGGCCGGGGCCTATGCGGGACTGGCCGCCATGGTGCTGACCGGGCACGCACCGCTCGCGGCGATGTGCCTGCTCGCGACGCTGGCCGGAACAGCGACCGCGCTGTTCGCCCCCGCGATGGACGGCCTCGTACCCCTGATCGTGCCGACCGGCCGGCTGCAACGGGCCAATGGGCTGCTCCGGATGGGCATCAACGGCTCGCTGCTCCTGGGCCTGGCCCTGTCCGGCGTCACCGTGGCCCTGGTCGGCGCCGGCTGGGCACTCGCCCTCAACGCCGCGTCCTTCGTGGTCAGCGCGGCGCTGACGGCTCGGCTCGGGGTGTCGGCTGTACCGCGCGTGAAGTCCTCGGGATGGGCCGATCTCCGGGAGGGCTGGCGGGAGTTCGCCTCCCGGCAGTGGCTCTGGGTCGTGGTCGCCCAGTACGCGGTGGTCGTTGCCGCGGTCAACGCGAACGTCGGAGTACTGGGCCCGCTGGCCGCGCAGCAGCACCTGGGCGGGGCCCGGGCGTGGTCCGTCCTCGTGGCCGCGCAGGCCCTGGGCACCATCGCCGGCGCAGGACTCGCCGCCCGCGTGCGGGTGAACCGCCCTGTTCTGGTGGCCGTGTTGTGCACGTTTCCGGCCGCTGTACCGATCACCCTGCTCAGCCTGCGGGCCCCGGTCTGGTTGATCGCCGCGACCATGTTCGGCGCAGGCATCGCGAGCGACGTGTTCGGCGTCCTGTGGGCCACCACTATCCAACGGCAGGTCCCCGAGGAGGCCCTCTCCCGCGTCAGCTCCTACGACTGGTTCGGCTCCCTGGCGTTCGCCCCGCTCGGCCTGCTGGTCGCCGGGCCGGTCGCGGAGGCGGTGGGGACGAGCGCGGCGCTGGCCGGCTGCGCGGCCCTGATCGTCGTAGCGACCTCGATGGCTCTGCTCTCACCGCAGGTCCGGTCGCTGGGCGGCGATGTGCGGCCCGACGTCGTCATACCCGACGCGGACGAGGCGGCCGAGCCGACGTCATGAGAAAAGGGCCCGCGCATCCTTCACGGATGCACGGGCCCTCGCTCCCCTGGACCGGACGTTCATGGGCTCGGGTCAATGGGCCGAGAAAGTCCGTTCCGGTAAGGCGGCTCCTGACGGAAAAGGGGTGTTGTCAGGACGCCGCCTCGGGGTCCTTGGCGAGGCGGGGAGCGGTTACGGTCTCCTCCGTCTCGGGGTAGTGGCAGGCCGTGAGGTGGCCCGGCTTGTTGCCCTCGACCTGTACCAACGGTGGGGCCTCGGTCGCGCACTTGTCCGTCGCTTTCCAGCAGCGGGTGCGGAACCGGCAGCCGGAGGGCGGCGAGATCGGCGAGGGCACGTCGCCGACCAGCCGGATGCGCTCACGGGCCGGTGTGTCCTCCACCGTCGCCTCGGGGACCGCGGACAGGAGAGCACGGGTGTAGGGGTGGCGCGGGTTGTTGTACAGGTCGTCCCGGTCGGCGATCTCGAC